>JAOZRI010000559.1 GCA_029940235.1 Desulfobacula sp.
CATTGATAATCATCTTCCTCTAAGTCAGTTTTATATACAGTGATTGTGTCTTCATTATTAAAAATAGAGGCTCTAACTCGATTGAATCCTGAAATAATAATATATTGATTATTCATGGGCCTGACCAGGGGGGGATTGATCAGGCCTGTTTGCTTTATGGAGTGTGCAAGAAATTTAATATCATCTGAACAAAATGGGATCCTATATCGCAAATCACTTAAATCAATGTCACAAAGCTTTATATCACACAATTGTTCAGACATCATCACCTGTTAAGCGCTTATAAATCTCTTTATATGTATTGGATGTTCTGTCAATGAGCTCCTGGGGTAATTTTGGCCCAGGAGGAGTTTTATCCCATCCTGATTGAGTAAGCCAATCCCTTACATGCTGTTTGTCAAAACTGTTCTGGCTTCTGCCTGGTTCATATTCACTTAACGGCCAGAATCTGGAAGAATCAGGAGTAAGGATTTCATCAATAAGGATAATATCTCCATCAAGCAGACCAAATTCAAACTTGGTATCAGCAATGATAATCCCTTTGGAAAGGGCAAGTTTGGCACCTTTATTATATAGTTCAAGACTTACTTTTTTAAGTTTTTCAGCCATTTCATGGCCAATAATTTTTGCGGCTTCCTCAAAGCTGATATTAATATCATGATCTCCCACTTCAGCCTTGGTGGACGGTGTAAACAGAGGTTGTTCAAGCTTATCTGACTCTTTTAATCCTTCAGGTAATTTTATGCCACAGACATGCCCCTCTTTTAAATATGAATTCCAGCCAGAACCTGTAATATATCCTCTTACAATACATTCTATTACAAGTGGTTCTGCTTTTTTTACCAGCATACTGCGCTTATCAAGGGCTGCTGCATGCTGTTTAAATTCTTTGGGGTATTCATCGACATTGGTTGTGATTATATGATTTTTAACAATACTCTCCATCTGTTTAAACCAGAAAACTGATATCTGATTTAAAACCTTGCCTTTGTCAGGAATAATATCAGGAAGGACTACATCAAAAGCTGAAAGCCTGTCTGTTGTCACCATTAACAAAGAATCTCCTGTATCAAAGATATCCCTGACCTTGCCTTGTCTGACAAGAGATAAATCATCAAATTGAGTTTTAGGAATGGACTCCATATTTAAATCTCCTTGTATTAAAAATTGTGGAATATGATATTTGGTCAATCAAAATAAATTACTATTCTTAACGCTTTTGTTACTTAGTTTTCATATCATAGAATTAGATATTTATCTATATTTACATCCATGGCAAAATATATTAAATATTCATTTTTAACACATTGTTGACTCAAGGCATATAATTATAATATTGTTCTTTTAACTTAAGCTTTTATTTAAGGAAATGAAAAATCATGAAAAAATCTTTATATTTAGTTGCAATTCTTGTTTTAATGACTTTGAATCCAATTTTGGCTGATTCTCAGACATCCTATTCTCTGTATGACCTTGCTTTGCTTGCCAATCAGCAGAGTGAAACAATTAAAATTGCCGGAGAAGACCTGTTTATTGCTCAACAGGATAAACAGAGAGCTTTATCAGTATTAATACCAAGGGCCACAGCTTTTGGAGCCATGC
>JAOZRI010000008.1 GCA_029940235.1 Desulfobacula sp.
CCACAATGGGATGTAATTTTAAATGCTCTTTTTGTCAAAATTCCAATATTGCCCAGGTATCATCAGAACACAATGAAAGGATTCATGGAGAGGATATTCTGCCTGAAATCATTGTTAAAGAGGCATTAAAATCTAATTGTACAAGTATATCATATACATATACAGAACCCACCATTTTTTGTGAGCTTGCACTTGAAACAGCCAGACTTGCAAGGAAAAAAGGGCTTTATAATATTTTTGTAACCAATGGCTATATGAGTACACAGCTTCTTGAAATACTTTCACCATATCTTGATGCAGCCAATGTGGATTTAAAAGCATTCAGTAATAAGTTCTATCAGACTTATTGTAAAGCAAGGCTTGAACCTGTTAAGGCAAATATTATAAATATGAAAAAAATGGGGATTCTGGTGGAGATAACCACACTTTTGATTCCCGGTTTAAATGATGATCCAGATGATATTAAAGCCATGGCAAAGTTTATTGCCAATGACGTGGGCGTGGAGACGCCCTGGCATATTTCACGATTTCACCCCTGTTATAAAATGACTGATCGGCCTGTAACTCCTTTAGCAGATCTGGAAAGAGTATATAATGCAGGCAAAACTGCCGGTCTTAAATATGTTTATATTGGTAATGTCCCGGGGCAATCTTGGGAAAACACCTATTGCCACTCCTGTGAAGAGCTTTTAATTGAGCGATATTCATATAATATAAAAAATCATATGGAGCATAAAGGCAAATGCCCTGAATGTGGTGCAACAGCTTTTGGAATATATTAAATTTTGAATTCTCCTCTCTTTGATTTACAATACCTGCAAAATGAGAATTCAATCAATTATATTATAAAGAGATTACAGGAGAATGGGTTTTCAGGCTATATTGCAGGTGGTGCTGTCCGAGATGTTATACTTGAAAAAAAACCCAAAGATTTTGATGTTCTCACCAATGCCTCCATGGATCAGGTAAGCTCAGTTTTTGCAGATCAGAAAATTAAAAAAGTGGGTAAGACCTTTCCTGTCTATATTGTAAATGGAATTGAGATCTCTTCAGGTCGGGCTGGATTTGATAAAGCAAATTTTCCTGAATCAGATCTTGCCAAAAGAGATTTTACTGTTAATGCCATGGCCTATGATCCAATAATTAAAAAGATTATTGATCCTTTTAAAGGAAGAGAGGATTTAAAAAATAGAGTTATCCAGTTTACAAATAACCCTGAAAAGAGGATCAAGGAAGATCCGCTTCGAATGATCAGGGCCTGTAGATTTACAGCCATGATGGATGGCTATATTGCCCATTCATCTTTTAAAGCAATACTTGACCTTAAAGATTTGCTGGACAGCGCGGTTGCTAAAGAGAGAGTAGGTCACGAAATTATCAAAGCCATGGCACTGGAAAAACCGTCTCGCTTTTTTAAGGAATTACATAAAACTCAACTGCTGTCAAAAATTTTCCCAAGCCTTGATCAATGCCACGATCTTGATGGAGGCCCCCACCATGGTGAAACAGTGTTTGAACACTGTATGCTGGTAGGAGATGCAATATCACCAAAATTTCCAGTTTTAAGACTTGCCGCCTTTTTACATGATGCAGGAAAATTTGATGCTGCAAAAATAAAAGAGGGTAAATTGACCTTTCCAGGTCATGAAAAGCATACAAAAACTGTGGTCAATGATCTTGCACGATTAAAATTTTCCTTTAAAGATATCATCTATATCAAGGCTTTGATACAATCCCACATGCGGCCATTGACCCATGAAACCACACCCAAGGCTGCAAGAAGACTGCTTGCCATGCTTGATTCCCATGATCTTGATTATAAAGATTTCATGCGCATGAGGATTGCAGATAAAAAAGGGAACCTCTCTAAAAATCCATATACCCTGTCTGAAATAAAAATAAGATTAAAAAAATTGTTTATGGAATTATCTGATCAATCAGGTTTCAATATAAATATGCTTAAGATCAAAGGAGATGATATTGCCAGAATTCTTGGTATCCCTTTTGGGCCGGAGATTGGCAGAATCAAGCATATATTGTTTGAAAAAGTATTGGATGACCCTGAACTTAATAATTATCATGACCTGGAAAAACTATGTCTCTTCTTAAAAACAGAAAAATAATCCTTGTTTTCGGCTGTCTTGTAATCTTTTTTCCTGGAGCTTTTGTCTTTGGTTTTCCCGGTGTAATGGCATCTTACTGGCAGGAATTCTTCCATGTAAATAAAGAGCAGATAGGTAAAATCATGTTTTTTATCCTGGCAGGAACAGGATGTTCAATGTACCTTGCAGGCAAACTCCAGGAAAAAATTTCAGGACACTATCTTATTCTTACAGGAAGCCTTGCCTGCTCTCTTGCCATGGTATTTGCCGGCAGGGCAGATAGTTTGGCCCATATTTATATATGGGCTTTTATTGAGGGATTTTTCACTGGCTTTATCTATATTCCATGTCTGACCATTTTTCAAAAAATGTTTCCTGACAACAGAGGCTTGATCACCGGAGTTATCAATTTAACCTTTGGAGGTGCGGCTGCTGTTATGTCTCCAGTATTTACATATCTGCTTATATCAAAAGGTTATCTGTTTACATCCTATTTCAGTGCTGTTGCTGCTCTTGTTACAGGGACAACAGCTGCATTATTTATCAAGCTCCCAGAAGAGAAAACTCTTTTTGCAGAACAAAAAATATCCACCTTGTCATTTCAAGAGATTATCAAGCTGCCGTCTTTCTGGCGAATCTGGGGTGTATGGGCTCTGGCAGGAGCATCTGGAATCTCCTTAATTGTTCTTGCATCATCTTTTGGCGACTCTCTGGGGTATGGCATTACCCAATATGTTTATATATTAACCTGTTTTAATGTGCTCAATGGAATTGGCCGTATTGTATGTGGAAGACTTGCCGATATATATTCCAAACAGAAAATAATGATGACAGTCTTTTTGATGGCATCCATTGCCTATATTTTTATGCCATGGTGTACCAGCCTTTATATTATCAGTTTTCTGGCATGTTTTATAGGACTTGGCTTTGGCGTTATGTTTACAGTATCAGCACCCCTTGTGACTGAAGTGTTCGGTCTTGAAAATTTTGGGAAAATTTTCGGAATGGTTTTTACTGCCTATGGGTTTCTGGCAGGTATGCTTGGTCCATGGCTGTCGGGAGTAATTCTTGATATAACTGATTTAAATTTTAAAATAGTGTTTTCCCTGTTTTCCCTGTTTTATCTTATTTCAGCTTTTTTAATTTTTGGGGTACGCAAAGACCATATTTAAATGGTATGCAAAACATAAATCAGTATGGATAGGCACCTTTGAATAATGACCATGTATGAAATCAAGTTAATGGAAAACATTCAGGTATTGTGATAAAGATATTTTAAATTTATTGAATATTAATCATTGTGGCAAAATAGCTTTAAAGGATAGTAATAATGAGTGATGTAGTACTGATAAACATTACAGGCAGGGACAGAAAAGGACTTGATGCTAAATTTACAGGTATTCTGGCAGAGTATCATGTAAATATTCTGGATATTGGCCAGGCTGTAATCCACAACCATATTTCCCTTGGAATTCTTGCTGAAATACCAAAGGCAGAAGATTTCTCTTCTATTTTCAAGGATATGCTGTTTGAGGGTCACAAGATGGAACTTAGGGTGGATATCAAGCCTGTGGAATCTGACAATTATGAAAAATGGGTACATGCCCAGGGAAAAGAGAGACGTATAATTACCCTTCTTGGTACAAGGGTAACAGCCCGGCAGATCTCCGCAGTTGCCGCCATAATAGCTCAGAATCATCTGAATATCGATTATATTACACGCATGACAGGCAGAATATCCATAATTAAACCCCAGGATAACCCCAGGGCAAGTATACAGCTTTCTGTGAGTGGAACTCCTGTGGATCTTCATGATATGAGAAAAAGATTTATGGAGATTTCCCAGCAATCTGGAATAGACATCTCTTTTCATGTGGACAATATATACCGCAAAAATATGAAACTGGTTGTCTTTGACATGGACTCAACCCTGATCCAGACAGAAATTATTGTTGAACTAGCAAAACTTGCCAATGTTGAGGAGCAGGTGGCTAAAATCACTGAATCAGCCATGAGGGGTGAAATAGATTTTAAGGAGAGTTTCCAGCAGAGAGTGGCACTTTTAAAGGGAATCAAGGAAGAACATCTGGCAAACATATCAACTAGCATACCATTGACAGAGGGAGCAGACCTGGTTACTAAAACCCTTAAGGGTCTTGGATATAAACTGGGTATTTTATCTGGCGGTTTTACCTTTATGGGAGAGTATTTAAAAGAGAAGCTCAGCTTTGATTATATGTATGCCAATGAGCTTGATATCAAAAACGGGGTGGTAACAGGCAAGGTAAAAGGCGAGATTGTGGATGGTGAGAAAAAAGCAATACTATTAAGACAGATTGCTCAAAGAGAGCAGATAGTTCTTGAGCAGACCATTGCTGTTGGAGATGGCGCCAATGATCTTCCAATGATCAGTATTGCAGGGCTTGGAGTTGCTTTTAATGCTAAACCAATTGTCCGAGAGAGAGCTTCCAATGCTCTTTCCAGTGTTGGTCTTGATGGACTGTTATACTTAATCGGGCTCCATGAAAGAGAGATTAAACAAGAAGTCTTACAGGCAAGTCAATATTCATATGGATAACCTAAAGGTCAAACCTGGCCTGAAGGTCACAAGTAAAATGCAGCAGCTTGCCCGGGATGTCAAAAAACTTGAGGATCAGCTTGCTGTATGCACCTCCTGCGGAATGTGCCAGGCACATTGCCCTCTGTTTGCCCAAACCCATAAAGAAGCAGATGTATCAAGGGGTAAGCTTGCTCTTATAAAAGGTTTGATTCAGGAGATGTTTGAAGATGCAAAGGGTGTGGAAGAACGTCTTCAAAAATGTCTACTCTGTGGATCATGTGCCCATGGATGCCCAAGCAGAGTCAATACTCAAGAGATATTTTTAAAGGCAAGGGTAATTATTGCACAATATCATGAAATGCCGTTTTTCCAGAAAATTATATTTAAAAATCATCTTGCCAATCCTGAATTATTCAATGGGATTATGGGCAAACTCACACCTTTGCAGAAACTTTTTTTTAAGGAGGAAAAAAACCTGCAGGGTACATCATGTGCAAGGATTGCTTCACCTGTTTTGCGAAATCGGCATATTGTATCTTTAAAAAAGAGAGCATTTAATCAAACCCTTAAAGGGGAGGATCTGTTAATTAAGGGAGGGGGTGTAAAAATTGCGTTTTTTACAGGCTGTCTCATAGATAAGATGCTGCCCGATATTGCCTACAGTGCAGTTGATGTATTAAAGCACTTTGATGCTCAGATTTTTATTCCCTTTAATCAGGGTTGCTGCGGTATTCCCGCAATCGCATCGGGTGATATTGAAACATTTAAAACCCTGGTAAAGACCAATATTAAGCTTTTTTTAAAGCAGGAGTGTGATTATCTTGTTACAGCCTGTGCCACCTGTACATCAACCATTGTAAACCTTTGGCCTTCCATGTTACGAGATGAGGATGCAGAATTTTTACATCAGGTTGGAAAACTTGCCCGGAAAACAGTGGATATAAGCTGGCTCATGGAGAAACGTTTTGATCTGTTTTCTGCAATTTCAGAAAGCCATGATACCACAAAAATTCAAGCAGCAAAGGAACCCTGTGATACAAAAGAGATAGTAACATACCATGATCCCTGCCACCTGAAAAAATCCCTTGGTGTGTTTAAAGAACCGCGCCAGGTTATTCTTGCTTGTAACCATGAATTAAAAGAGATGGCAGAGAGTGATACCTGCTGCGGCATGGGAGGAAGTTTTAATCTCAAATATTACGATATCTCTTCCAAAATTGGTTTGCAAAAGGCGCAAAATATTATTGATACAAAATGTTCAATAGTTGCAACTTCGTGCCCTGCGTGCATGATGCAGATCTCTGATATGCTTGCAAAGTTAAATCATTCCATCCGCGTCAAGCATCCTGTGGAAATTTATGCACAGGCTCTTAAATCTTGTAGTACCCTGAATGGCAGCAATTAACTTGGTTTCTGACTTTCAGGTTAAATCTCACACGTAAATAGTAGGATCTTTAATGCCGGCATCTTTAAATCCTTTTTTTCTGTGAAGGCAGGAATCGCATTTGCCGCATGATCTGCCCATGGAATCAGGGTCATAGCACGAAATGGTCAAAGAGTAGTCCACACCGAGTTTGCTGCCAAGTTTGATGATTTGTGCTTTGGAAAGATCAATTAAGGGTGTTTCAATCTTTAGAACAGTCTCTTTTGTGATCCCTGTTTTGGTGGCAAGATTTGCCATTTTTTCAAATGCTTGAATAAACTCTGGCCTGCAGTCAGGATAGCCTGAATAATCCACAGCTGTAACACCAATATAAATAGATTCAGCCTTTAAAACTTCTGCCCAGGCAAGGGCATAGGAGAGAAAAATGGTATTTCTTGCCGGGACATAGGTTATGGGGATCTCTTTTTGCTTTTCAATCTCTTCAACCGACCCATGCTTTGGTACATCTATCTCATCGGTTAAGGCTGAACGGCCAAACTGCCTTAAATCAATATCAATGATTTTATGCTCCTTTGCTCCAAGGAAGTGTGCAATTTTTTTGGATGCTTCAAGCTCAATGGAGTGTCTCTGCCCATATTTGAAACTTAAACTGTAAATTTCCTTACCCTTTGATTTTGCAATGGCCATGGCAGTTGTGGAATCAATACCCCCGCTTAAAAGCATTATGGTTTTAGCAATCATATTTTTTTATACTCCTTGTGTGTCTGGATCCCAGATGATTTTATGCTGCTGCAAAGAGAGTCTTGCTTTAAGATTGTCTTTAAGAATCCATTTTGCAAGGACTTCAGGTGTGATCTGTCCAAAAACAGGTGAAAGATGAATTTTTGTTTGTGAAATATCTGTTAAATTATCATTGGATAATCTATTTGCTGTCAGTTGATTGTTAATAAAGAATTTTGCAAATTCATAGTCCTGCCTGTCAGCAATGACAAATTTGAGCTCATCGTTTTTTGATAAAAATTTTAGGTTATCAAATAGACAGCTGTCAGATTCATTGCTGGAAGGGCATTTTATATCAATGATTTTAATGCATTTGGGATGGATATCTTTTATACTTTTGCTGCCATTGGTTTCAAGCAGTACATTATAGCCTTTATCTAAAAGCATTGTAATTAATAAAGGGGTCTCTTTTTGATGCAGAGGTTCTCCACCTGTGATTTCCACAAGATTGCAGGAATAATTTTTAATTTGATTTAAGATTTGATCAATGGTCATTGATTGGTATTGAGTATCTGCATAGCGGGTATCACACCAGGAACAGTCAAGATTGCACCCGGATAATCTGATAAATATGCAGGGCAGTCCTGTAAATGTGGATTCTCCCTGCAAACTGTAAAAAATCTCGCATATATTAATCAAAGCAGGCTTATATCTCCCGATAGGAAGAGCCACATCCAGGGCTTTCAAAAACCATGACCCTATTAACTTTTATAAATTCAGTGTTCAGACGTCTTGAAAGTTCTTTATATAAAAATTTGGAAATGTTCTCAGAAGTTGGATTAATAGATCCAAACTCGGCAACTTCGTTTAAATTGGTATGATCAAGCTTACTCAACACATCTTTTACAATTGCTTTAACATCCCTGAAATCCACACCTATGCCAAGTTGATTAAGCTTTGTACACTGAATATATGCCTCTACCTCCCAGTTATGTCCATGCATATTGGCGCAGTTGCCATCATATCCACGCAGGGCATGGGCTGCAGCAAAATGATCTTTTACATAAATTTCATATACACCCGGCATAATGCCTCCTTAAAAGAAGTATCGTTGATTGTATTAATTATTATCATAAATATTGTGTTTAATCAAAATGTAGTATAAAGGCTAAAAATAAAAAAAGCCCCTCAAAATTTGAGGGGCATTGTAAAATCATGGTAGCGACGCAGAGATTTGAACTCCGGACCCTGCGGATATGAGCCGCATGCTCTAACCAACTGAGCTACGTCGCCAAAAAAACCTAAAAATTATATCATTAATATCTGTTAAATGTCAATATTAATTTAATTGGCACTTATTTTTTCAAATCCAATTACCTTAACAGTGAAATTTTGCAGTTTTTCAGGAAGCTCAGAAAAAACTATCATAAAGGGAACACTAGCCTTTGGTTTTACATTAGTATTTATGTTATTATTGCCAGCTTTTACTACCAAAATTTTATTGATATCTGCAATGTTTCCAGTTTTCAGCATATCTTCCGGGATAATATTTCCGCAATAGGCATTTTTTGTTTTTGCCTCTTTGTTGCCCTTTGTAATTAATGCCCCGCTGATTTGAATATGTTTATATGCAATGTTTGAAGAATTTTCCACCCTTCCTGTAATGACAAACAGGGTTCCTGTGGTTGAATTGGTAACAAATCTTCCATTAACACTTTTCTGGTCAGGCATTGGTTTTGTATCTGATACGTCAGATGCTGGTTTTTTCAAATACTGCTCAATAAAAGGAATTTGAATATCAGAAATATATGGGATTTTATACCCAGTCATAATGCTGGCAATATAAGCTCCTACAACAAGAAGACAAATAAGAAGAAGCAGTAGAACAGGGGTGCCTAAACCGCTCTTTTTCTTTCTTCTTCTGCTACCTGATGCAGGGACCAGTTTAGGGTGTTCCTCTTCCTGTTGAACTTTTGCATATTCTTTGCTCTCATCAATTTCAATGGTTTTTTCTTCAGAAGCCTCATCATCTTCTGGTTCAGTCTCTTGATTTAAGACCTCATCATACTCGGAAAAGTCATCTTCCGGAGTAACACCAGGAGCATCTGCCTCTTGTTCAACATCTTCGATTTTATCTTCATCATATGCAATAACAGGTTCTTCCTGATCAGAATCTATATCAAAAGATGTATCTTTGTCTGTTTCATGGGTAGCATCTGTATCAGACTCTTCTTCAACATCAAATTCAAGTTCAAACTCTTCTTCACCTTCACTGCTTTGTTTTTCCATTTCAAAAGCAGGCTCACTCCCCTCTTCCATGGAAACAGGTTCATCATCTTCAAGGGCTACAAACTCAATACCATCAGGGTCATCATCATCTTCAGTATCATTTTTAAACGCAAGTCCATCGTCCTCAAAGTCCAGGCTGTCATTCTCAAGGGTTTCTTGAGATGGACTCTCTTCATCCATTTCAAATTCACTCTCTTCAAAGGAGAAGTCATCTCCCATGTCAAGGTCTGAATCGGACTGATCAGGTTCTATACCAGATTCTGAAGCAGGCTTATGGTCAAGATCAATACCATCCATTTCAAGCGCTGACTCTTCTATTTCAAGTTCATCCTCTTCTATTATTAGGTCATCTTCGTCCATATCAAGCTCAGAGTCTTCTTCTATTTCAAGCTCATCTTCCTCCATCCCAATTTCAGAAGATTCCATTTCAAGCTCTTCATCACCAAACTCTAATTCAGCTTCATCCATCTCAAAATTATCATCACCCATTTCAAGATCTGATGATTCTTCTTCAAGGTCAGGCTCATCAATCTCAAAATCAAGGTCTGAATCTGTCTGGTCATCTTCTAAGTCAAGTTCAGTTTCTTCAATTTCCAGGTCAGGTTCTTCTAAATCAGGCTCTTCCATATCAAGTTCCAGGCCGTCATCAAGATCTGTATCATCATCAAGATCAGGTTCATCCATATCAAGATCAGAAGATTTAATTTCCATATCACCATCATCTTCAATAGAAAAATCATCATTTTCCATTTCAAAATCAGATGATTCAGAGTCAAGATTCAGGCCTGATATTTCTTCAGTTTCCTGCTCCTGCTCTTTTTCCATGGACAGTGGATATGCAGTAAAAATATGTTTGCAAACACTACAGCGGCACTTTGAACCACTCTCTTTGATAAGAGAATCATCAAGGTTGAAGTTTGTGGAACACTCTTTACAGGTAATAATCATTGGATTCCCCTTATTTCCTATGGTTTAAGATCATAGATGGCAGGAAGGTTTCTATATTTTTCATTATAATCCAGTCCATACCCCACAATAAATCCTTTATCAAGTGAAAAACATGAATACTCAACATTTATTTGTACCTCACGTCGCTCATGTTTGTCAATCAAACTGCAAATTTTAATGGATCTGGGGTTTAATAACTTTAAAAACTCTATTATTTTTAGAAGTGTATTGCCAGTGTCCACAATATCTTCCACAAGCAGAATATCTCTGTTTTCAAGTTCAAGATCCGGCTGCTTGGTGAAAACAATCTGGCCGGTTGACGATGTCCCTTCATAGGAAGATGCCCCTATAAGGTCAATTTCATGGTCAATTGTAATCTGCCTTGTAAGATCGGAAAGAAAAATAAAAGCACCTTTTAACACACCAATAAGAACAAGATCTTCTGTTTTATAATCGTTAGATATTTTCTCTGCGATTTTTTTTACCTGTTTGTTGATCTCACTCTCTGATAGTAATGGAATAAATTGCGGCATAATTGTTTTTTATAACCCTGTTTTTTCTAATTGCTCAATGATTTCTTTCTGTTTTTCTGTCAATTTTTTTGGCATATCTATATTAATCACAACAAAGAGATCTCCGCAACCATTTCCTTTTATGTGGGGTATTCCGTGTTCAGGTACCCTCATTTTTGCCCTGTGCTTTGTTCCGGCAGGAAGTTTTAGATTGATGGCTGTACCATCTGGTGTTGCAATTTCAATTGTATCTCCAAGAAGTGCCTGGGTCAGCTTAACTGATTTTGGCATAAGGATATTATTGCCTTCAATGGAGTACTCATCTGAAAGAATTGGGCTGGATTTTAGATAAAGATTGCCGGCTGGCCCTCCATTGGGGCTCATCTCTCCTTTTCCTGCAAGCCTGATTTTTTTTCCTTCAGTCAAGCCTTTTGGAATTTTAACTTCTATGGCTTTGGCTGTTCCACCCTGGTTGATGGTAATGGTCTTTTTACCGCCGTTTATCATTTCATGGATGCTTAGAGGAACAGAATATTCAATGTCATTGCCCCGAACTGGAGCCTGCTGGCGGCTTTGTCAGCCACCACCTCCCATATTCTGGGAAAAGGGGTTACCTCCACCCATACCTGAAAAGCCGCCCTGCTGCCCGCCGCCCCTGCCAAAGGCCGAAGAGAATCCACCTCTCCTTGAAGAACCTCCAAATCCAAACTCCTTTAAAATATCACCAAGGTCAAAATTTCTGAAAATATCTTCCTGGGAAAAGCGTTGCTGGAAATCAGCTGATCCATAAGTATCATATTGATTCTTTTTTTCAGAATCACTTAGAACAGCATAGGCCTCGCTGATTTTTTTAAATTTAGTCTCCATTGCTTTATCACCCTCTGTTTTATCTGGATGATATTTTAACGCAAGTTTTCTATAAGCTTTTTTTATCTGTGCGGCACTGGCTTTTTTATCAATACCGAGTATTTTGTAATAATCTTCAGACATAGTCTTCCTTTATATTTTATGTGAATGAACCAATATGTTTTGTTGCTGTCAGCAACTATTACAATTTTGCCATGGCTGTTAATTCAATTATTTTAACAATTTATGTTAGTATAGTAAGTTTGAATCTGTTCAAGTCAAGCCTTGTTTTTAAATGCAGACAGCGCAACCATTAAAACAGAGATTGCAGCCGGGGTCATACCCTCAATTCTGGATGCCTGCCCAAGGGATTTCGGCTGGATTTGACTCAATTTTTCTGTGAGTTCGTTGGACAGACCATGGGCTTTATTATAATCAAATTTTTGTGGAATATTAATTTTTTCAAGGTCTTTATATTTGTTTATCTCTTTGATCTGACGCAAAATATACCCTTCGTATTTTATCTCTATTTCAGCCTGCTGTTCAGCCCTTGCAAGCACAGGTTCAGGCAGGGGACAGATTTTTTTTAAAGAGTTATAATCAATCTGAGATCTTTTTAACAGCTGATCAAGTTTTACCCCGTTTGTGATTGTATTTGTGCCCCTTTCAAGTAAAAAATTATTAACAGCTTTGGTGGGCTTTACAATGGTTTTTTTAATTCGCTTGATCTCTTTTTGAGTCTGGGTCTGTATCTCTTTGCAAAGTTTTAAAGTATCACTATCCACAAGACCCAACTCATTTCCAATGGCAGACAATCTTAAATCTGCATTATCTTCTCTGAGCAGCAGTCGGTATTCAGCCCTTGAGGTGAACATCCTATATGGCTCTTTTGTCCCTTTTGTGACAAGGTCATCCACCATAACACCCATATATCCCTGGGATCGGTCGAGGATAAACGGCTCTCTTTTTTGAACCATACAGGCGGCATTAACACCTGCCCACAAGCCTTGAGCTCCTGCTTCCTCATATCCTGAAGTACCATTTATCTGTCCTGCAAGAAAAAGTCCCTTTACTCTTTTGGCTTCAAGGGTAGCGGATAATTCCAGCGGATTAATATAATCATATTCAATGGCATAGGCAGGCCGCATAATTTGAGCTGATTCAAGCCCTTTAACTGATCTTACAACCTTATACTGAATTTCAAGGGGCAAACTGTTACCAAGACCTGAAGCATATATCTCCTTTGAATCCATTCCTTCGTATTCAAGAATAACATGGTGGCTTTCCCGTTCTGGAAATTTTACAATTTTATCTTCAAAAGAGGGGCAGTATCTTGCAGACATCCCTTTTATATGTCCACCGTATAGAGCTGAATATTTAAGATTCTGCCTTATAATCTCATGGGTTTTAAGGTTTGTACGCCCCATAAAACTTGGCAGCATGGGATTTACAATGGATTCTGTTGAAAAAGAGAAGGGTTTGGGGTTCTTGTCTGAATCATTGATATCAAATTGTAAAAAATCAATGGAATCAGCATGGAGTCGCGGCGGTGTCCCGGTTTTCATTCTTCCCATATTAAACCCTATTGTGGCAAGATCATCTGCAAGACCTATGGATGAAAATTCTCCAGCCCTGCCCGCATGGGTTTTTGATGAGCCGATATGTACTACCCCTTTCAGAAAAGTTCCAGTTGCAATTACAATTGCTTTTGTTGCATATTCAAAACCTGTCTGATCAACAACTCCTTTTACCATACTGTTTTCAATTATAAGTTTGTGAGCCATCCCCTGTTTTAAATCCAGATTTTCACTCTTTTCAAGGACATTTTTCATATTTTTTGAATAGAGATATTTATCATTTTGAGTTCTGGTGGAGTGAACTGCAGGGCCTTTGCGTGTATTCAGTGTTTTATATTGAATAGCAGAAGAGTCTGTAACTTTTGCCATTGCACCGCCAAGGGCATCAATCTCTTTAACAAGCTGCCCTTTGGCCATGCCTCCAATGGAAGGACTGCATGGCATGGATGCAATCTTATCCATATCAATGGTTAAAAGCAGAGTAGTGCACCCCATGCGTGCTGAAGCAAGAGCTGCTTCACATCCGGCATGACCGGCTCCTATAACAATGACATCATATTTTTTATAATTTGAATTCATAACCTGATAATATATCACCTGCTTGAAACAATGATCAATACTTAAAATTCAAAATTTACTGCCCTCGTTTGTAATGGCTTCTGTAAAATTTCCATGGCAAATATCCAGATGCTTTTAAATTGAGGTTGGCTTTGGTCAAATAATAGTTTATAAATAGAAAAATTTTAATACTAATTAATTATACAGGATAAGATTATGACACATTCAGACAAGGGTCACTATGCAAATAAGCACCAGGGACAAGAGATTGATGAGAAAATCAGCTCTTTAATTAAATCAAAAGCTCAGGATAATAATCTCACTTGCGCTGCAGCGCATAAGGCTGCAAGGGAACTTTCAGTTTCTCCGGGCGACATTGGTATTCAAACTGATCTTATTGAATTTCGTATTACCATGTGCCAGCTTGGTCTGTTTGGTTATAAAGGTGGAATAAAACAGATTGATCCTGATTTTAATATACCTTCTGATATGGAAGCTGCGCTTGATAAAGCCAATGATGATGGCAGACTCTCCTGTCTTGACTGCTGGAATATTGCTAAGGATTTAAAAACAAAGAAAATTGATATTGCATCAGCCTGTGAAATAAAAGGAATAAGGATTAAACCCTGCCAACTTGGTGCATTCTAATATTGGAACGGCTCGTAGAGGAGCGCATGCTCACTAATTTGCCCATCTACTTCGTTGCTGCATAATTTTGCCAAATTTAAAACTGGCCTCACGTACCCTAGTACGCTCCGGTTTAAAAATTTTTTGCGCCTAATATCTGGGCAAATTCTCATCCAAATATATATCTTTAATCAGGAGGTTTAAGAAATTTGGTGAAAAGATACTCGGATTATAATACCTATTTGAGGCAGTTGTTTGGTCAAAGGGTGCAAAAAATTTCCATTGATGCAGGGTTGTCATGTCCAAACAGAGATGGGCTACTTTCGAGAAAAGGCTGTATCTATTGTAATGCCAAGGGTTCTGGCTCTGGTATGTTCAATAAAGGCCTCTCCATAAAAGAGCAGATTGAAGCCAATAAAATTGGGGCAATAAAAAAATATAAAGCTAAAAAATTTCTGGCTTATTTTCAATCCTATTCCAACACTTACACAAGTTGTGAACATATGAAATTTATGTTTGATGAAGCACTCTCTTGTGATGGTATGGTGGGAATGGCAATTGGAACAAGACCCGATTGTATTGATACAAAAAAGCTTGATTTAATAGAATCATACACAAAAAATTATCTGGTATGGCTTGAATATGGACTTCAATCTGTTCATGATATAACCCTGGAAAAAATAAACCGGAAACATAAAGCAAAAGATTTTTTTGATGCTGTTCAACTCACCTGTGACAGAGGGATCAGCATTTGTACCCATGTGATCCTTGGGCTTCCCGGGGAAGACAAAAAAATGATGCTTGAAACAGCAAAAATTCTGGCTGACAGCCCAATTAATGGAATCAAACTTCATCTTCTCTATGTTATCAAAGGAACTATCCTTGATACAATGTGGAAAAAAGACCGATATACCCCCCTCAAACAAAAAGAGTATGTTGATCTGATTTGTGATTTTTTAGAAATTCTGCCCCAAAATATTATTATCCAGCGTATTACAGGTGATCCCCATGCAGAAGAACTGCAGGCTCCCATGTGGGCAGGTAGGTACAGAGAAACCTTTAATATGATCCAGAATACTCTTGAACAAAGAGATTCCTTTCAAGGTTTGAGATATGAGAAGACAACTGATTAAACTTTTGCAGCAGCAATGTGGAAGGGTAAGTTTATGAGCATTTGCTCCTTTAAGAACATTTCAAATTCTTAAATGCCCTGCAATATGAAAACATATAACAGAGACTGCATTGGCAACATTTAATGAATTTTTCCTGCCAAACATGGGAATGTTAGCAAATTGATCACAGACTGCCATAACATGGGATGAGATTCCATACTCTTCATTACCAAAGACAACTATAGTTTTTTTTTGCCAGGAAATATCCTTAAAAGCAAGGGAACCTTCCACGGTTTCAACCCCGATGATTTGAAATCCTTCCTCTCTTTTATCAAGAAGAGTCTGGGCAAGATCATCTGTTTTGATCTGGTCAATCCATTTATGAGCCCCCATGGCGGTTTTTTGAACATTGGGATGTTCTTTTCCCGGAGTATTGCCAAGAATAATGGAATTAAATCCTGCTGCTTCACAGGTTCTGAAAATAGAGCCGATATTAAAGAGACTTCGCATGCCATCTAAAGCAATATGACAATTGATATCTATTGGATCATATGGAATTTTTGAGTCCATGGTTTGAATTTTTCCAAGCAGATCATAATCACGTATTGGTTTGCCTGTACATGTCCTGTGAAAGTGAATCTGGTCGGAAACAGTTTCAATCCACAATCTTGTTGTGTTGGATTCAGGCCTGGAAAATGGTTCCATTTCAGTCCAGCTAAGAATCTGGTTATATTGTTCTGTAAAAAAAATCAGAGTTTTCTGGCTGACACGATTTGCAGTTAATATCTGATAAAAGGATGATAACCACTTAATAATATGTCTCTGCCGGTTTTCATAAGATTGTGATAAAAATTTTTTTTTAGTAAAGCCAAAGGTATCCATGTGCATTTATAACAGTTAATGGCTTTTGAATATAGTAGATAGTTTAAAATTTTTGTATTGAAATTTAATATAATTTTATTGTCTGCCGATACTTATTCTATCCTCAGATATTAAAATGTGGTCTATTTTTAAGGAGAAGCAAGATGAGTTCCATATCAAATCAGCCTTTATTAGCAAGTGCAGCACCCCGACAAAATTATCTCTCCGATGCACAGTTTTTAAGTTATGTTAGAAAACAATCAATAAGTGCCTATGAAAACCTTGATGCAGGGCTGACCATACAGACAAAAGAGGGAGATCTTGTTACATTAACATCCAATTCATATGCTCAATTAGATGCTCATATGTATGACTCCAGAGGTGTTCTTCAAACAGAATCAGGCAGTGCCATGGTGACCCAGAACAGAAGAGAAATCACTCTGACTTCAGGCGAAAGCTTCTCTTTTTCTGTTATTGGGGATTTAAGTGAAGCAGAACTGGCTGATATAGAGGCCATTGTAAAAGGTATTGATGAAGTAATTTCTGAAATGGTTCAGGGTGATATGGATGATGCTGTTGACAAAGCTCTTTCCATGGGTGGCTATGACACTGTTTCCATGTATGCTGCCGATATATCCTATGAAAGATCATATCAAATTGTATCCCAAACCACATCTCAAACCGGGGCACAAACCATGGGGTCCATACCAGAAGCACAACCTGAAATGTTGCCAAAAGAGGAAAGTCCTGCTGTCTCTGCAAACAAATTTTTTCCGGAAAATTACACTCCTGGCAAACAACAAGAGAGTGCAATAAAAAATATAAACAAATTTATTGAAAAAATGACTGAACAGCTGGCAAAACATGAAGCAAAACTGGTTGATAAAGCTCAAAAACCCATTGATAAGCTTTTTAGGCATCATCTTGAAGATGTAAAAAAAGATTTGGACAGTGATCGTGACCAGAAATTTTCACCATACAATGCCATTGATAAGGTAAGACAGCAGATAGAAAAATTTATTGATAAAATGGCAAAGAAGATGTTTAAAGATCATTTTGAAACTTTTATGGAATAAATTCTTTCTATTTTTTTACAAACCCGGTAATTAAAAAAAGTAACCATTTTTTTATGGAATCCATTCAGAAGTTTAAATTGTTTGCTTTTTCTTGACTTCTTTTATTTCTTTCACGTATCATATCGTAAATAGTGCCTGACTAAAAATCTGCAATTTTATTTGAAAACAGAGCGGGCTCTATATAAACAATTAGATCAGTCAGGAAATTGTGCATGAGTGCTATCCAGGAACTTGTAAAAGAGATAAAAAATTTAAAACCCATACCTGCTGTGATCAGTCAGATTCTTGATATAGTTGATCAGCCTGACAGCTCCATGACTCAAATAGCCAATGTTATTCAATATGATCCAGCTGTTACAGCAAGTGTTTTAAGAATGTGTAATTCTGCATTTTTTGGATTAAAGCATCCCGCAGAATCCATTAAAGATGCTGTTACACTGCTTGGTATAGATCAAATTGTAGAGATTGTATTGGTCAATTCAGGCGCCAAAGTTTTATCTGGTGAAAGCAGAGGATATGGTCTTCATGAAGGAGCAATGTGGAAATATTCTGTCTCTTCTGCTTTAATTGCAAAGCAGATTGCTCAAAAGCTTGGCATGAAAAATCAAAATACAATTTTTACAGCAGCTTTACTCAAGGATATTGGCAAGATAGTTCTGGACAGGTTTATTCAAGATTCCTTTGAAAAAATAACAGCACTGGTTGTGGATGATAATTTAAGCTTTTTAGAGGCTGAAAAGAGAATCATTGGTGTGGATCATACCGAGCTTGGAGGAATGATTGCTAAAATGTGGAAATTTTCTCCTAAAATGGTACGAATTATTCGTAATCACCATTTAGCTGATATTTCAATGGTCAAGGAAAAAGAGATTGCCATTGTCTATCTTGCTGACTGCATATGCATGATGATTGGAATTGGCGTCGGTTCAGACGGCCTGGCATATAAATTTAATGACCAGGCCATGGCCGAGCTTGGGATGGAACCCGATGA
Source organism: Desulfobacula sp. (assembly GCA_029940235.1). Taxonomy (GTDB): domain Bacteria; phylum Desulfobacterota; class Desulfobacteria; order Desulfobacterales; family Desulfobacteraceae; genus Desulfobacula. Next base: position 18,164 of record JAOZRI010000008.1, read on the forward strand.
TATCTCAAAAATAATTGCCCAGTTTGCCGTTAATATGGAAAAAGTTGAAAATCTGTTCGATATGGTCTGATAAAGGCAAGCTGATGGTTTTTTTTACATACCCACAATCGATCTGGCGTGAATCTAAATTAGTTTACACGCCATATTTTTATATAATAGTCAATTTTACTATGCTGCTACTGGTTCAATATTTTTCAAAGATAGATAGTTTACCTGACTGAGTTCCCAGTTGTTTTGAAGATTAAGCCAGAATTGAGGGCTGCCTCCCAGTGATTTTGACAGCTTTACTGCCATTTCAGCACTTATGCCTCGTTTACCCCGACATATTTCATTAATTGTTTTCGGCAATACACCAATATGCTTTGCCAGTGCTGTTTGAGAAAGTTCTATTTCTTCTAACTCATCCTTTAAAATTTCCCCAGGATGAATAGGTGTAATATGTAATTCAGACATTAAAAATCTCCTTTTTTAATCAGTGATAATCAATAATTTCCACATCTGTTGCATATGCTTTGATCCATCTAAAACAAATTCGATATTGGTCATTGATCCGAATGCTATTTTGCCCTTTTCTATTGCCTTTGAGTGATTTAAATCGGTTGCCCCTAATTTCACGTAGATCCTGAATAGAAGTAGCTGCACTTAAACGGGCAAGCTTGATCTGAGCTTTTTTATGGAGTATTTTAGGCAATAGATTGATAGCTGATTTGGAAATTATACCATAATTGATATCCTGTGTAGCCTTGTTTTTAAAATTTTTTATTGCCATGATGCAACACCTCTTTAACGATAGACCCACTATACCGGTAAACAGTATAAAATGTCAATAAAATTTTAAATACCGATTGACATTTTATACTGTTTAAGTTTCTATGAGTACAAACAGAGCAATTCTACCTGAAAAAGGAAATTAGAAAGCAAAGAAAAGGATTTATTATATGAAAAAAGTGTGTATTCTTTGGATATTTATTGTAATCGTGGCAACAGGTTGTATAAGTATGCAAAATAAAAGAGGAGTAAAAAATAATATTTTTTACTCCTCCTATCCTGAAATTGCGGTAAAACTATCCCAGGAATTAAAATTTTTTGGGAATATGGCAGACAATGAATTTGGGTTTTATCTAAATAGTGAAACCGGTTCTAATCAAAGCAATGAAAAATTTTTATTTAGAGACAAAAATAAAGAAACATGGATTATATTTAGTATTAATAAAATTCAACGTGGATTTTTTCTTCCCAACCAAACTCCTACGGGTAAAAAGATAATATTATCTAACCAGGAAGATCACTATGGAAAACGTTATCATTATGATGTTTGGGCTCAAAGAGACAAGAAGAACCATGCATGTTCTTTGATTAAACAATATTACCGGATTGCTGGAGGAAAAGGAGAGATATTGATCAAAATTTTATATATTCAGCAACAAATAACAAACGAATATGATTGTAATCATTGGCAAGATATTAATATGCTGACAAATGCTCAGAGAGGAACGCTTCAAAAATTTATGAAAAATTCAACAGAAAAAATGCAGTTTATTGATTATTCTGATGTTTCTATTTAAACTTTTGAATTTCATCATATATTTTTTTGCACAAAGTTATATTTTCTGGAGATTTATCAAATGTAAAGTTTCCTTCAAAAGTTTTTAATAATTTTACTGAAACACACCTTGAAAAGCTATTTTTAAAGGATGTTATATCTTTTTCAGACATCATAGATGGCATAAATTCAAGTTCCCGCTCACCACACTCTAAGCAGATTGAGTTAAATTCGGTTGAAAAAATTTCTTCTTCCATATCAAAACACATGGATATGGTTGGGAAAAAAGAATTCAACTTTTCATCAGCTAACTCATAGAAATTAATTTTGTAAACCTGTTCTGTAAAGTAATCTTTTGATATATTCATTCTTGTGCTGCCACATCCTGATAAAAAAATAATACTAATATAAATAATAATTATTTTAAAATTCATTTTTTATTCCCCTCTAATGTTTTTTAAACAGTCCTGATTTCGATATTATTGTCAGCAAGATAAGTTTTCACATCTTCAATCAAAACTTCTTTTCTGTGAAATATTCCAGCTGCAAGGGCAGCTT
>JAOZRI010000162.1 GCA_029940235.1 Desulfobacula sp.
AGGAGAAAAAAAATTTTATACTGAGCGAAGAGGATTTCTTTGATATGCTTTCATTTTTGGTTTCAAGTGCTCTTTTAATGTCTGAAGGCGAAGAATCAGAGGAACTTTATCCCTCATTTCGACTGATGGATGCGGCGTACCGCCTGACAAACCTGGTTCAAGGCAAGTTTGAGGATAATAGCTGGGCAAAACAATTTTCAAAAGATGGAATGAAGGGTTTGGATTTGATGGGGATAGACAATGAAGCTTTTGAACAATTTCTCTTGACTTCAACTGTCAAGTTGGCAAAAGAGATGAAAAACAGGGAAGAAGCCTGAATAAGGAGATAAATATGAGAGAAAAAATGTTATCAAACGTTAAAGGGATATCGTCTTTGTTTACAATTCTCGCAATTGCGGGGTTACTGGTATGTTTTAGTGTGGCTGCAGCCACAGCCGCAGAACCTAAAGTTGCCTTGTATATACAGGATACTGAGCCTATTTTGGATTGGGATCCCAGTGTGGAATCAGGCGGTGGCATGCTGGTCTTGAATAATGTCTATGAGACTTTGTTAAGATATGATGCCACCCAGAAAAAAATTATACCTCTTTTAGCGACAAGCTATACCCAAAGCAACTATGGAATGACCTGGACCTTTAAAATTCGTAAAGGTGTAAGATTTCATGACGGCAGTAAACTCGATGCCAAGGCTGTGAAATTTTCCATCGAGCGAACCATGAAACTTGGAAAAGGAATGTCTTACATCTGGGCACCAGTGACGAAAATTACTGTGGTGAATAAATATACTGTCAAGTTTGATCTGGAGTGGCCAGCCCCACTGGATTTGATAGCCACCAGCAATTATGCTGCTTTTATTATGTCACCAAAGGCTGTGAAATCACATAATCAAGATTGGTTAAGTCAAGGCAATGCTGTGGGAACCGGTCCCTACGTGTTGCAGAAATCAACTATGGGAGAAGAAGTCATCCTGAGGGCATTTGATGATTATTGGAATGGCTGGGGTGAAAAGCGTTACGATTTTGCTGTTGTAAAAAAGATTGTGGAATCCTCTTCCAGGCGGCAAATGATTGAAAAAGGAGATGCCTCTGCGACAGTTTATCTTCCAGCGGAAGATCTTGATCAGATGAAATCCAATCCCAATGTTATAGTAAATGTTGGCCCCTCCCTGGAGAATACGTCAATCATGTTTAATACCCAGAGAGCACCGTTGGATAACAAGTTGGTAAGACAGGCGTTTGCTTATGCCTTTCCATATAAAAAAGTCGTTAAATATGCTGCAGGTGGGTATGCCATAAAGGCAAGAGGCGCTTTGCCGGCACAATTATGGGGACATAGCAAATCATTGTTCCAATACTCTCAAGATCTGGAAAAAGCAAAGCAATTGTTAAAACAAGCCAATTATTCCCAAAATAGTCGAAAATTGTTGTTCACTTATGTATCATCCATGGAAGCAGATAAGAAAATGGCTGAGATGTATAAATCAGACCTGGCCAAGATTGGTGTTGAAGTGGAACTTAGGGGAATGCCATGGGAAAGCATGTGGGAATTGTCCAAGAGCAGAAAAGTTGAAGATCGGCAGGATATATTTGCCATGTTGTGGTGGCCGGATTATTGCGACCCTTATAGCTGGTTATATAATATGTTTCACTCCCAAAAAGAAATTCTGTACAATCTGGCTTACTGGAGTGACCCCAAGTTTGATAAATTGATTGATGATGCCAATTATGAAATGATGTTTAAAAAGAAAAAATCCCTTGCTTTGTATCATGAAGCTCAAGAAATGCTTCTTGATGAAAGCCCGTCGATTTTTGTCTATGATAAGAAAAATACGCTTGTTACCCATAAATCTTTTAAAGGGTTTAAAGACAATCCAGCGTATCCCAATGTTGTATTTTTCCATGAAACATATCCTGAATAGTATCAGGTGATTTAAGATCAATCTTTGGCGCGGCAGATTAAGAGAGCATACTTTTAACTGCCGTGTATCGGAAAAGATAGAGAGGAAAAATGAGAATTTTTATCATAAAAAGATTGCTGCTGGGACTTTTGGTCTTATTCGGAGTAATATCGGTTACGTTTGTGATTGTCAGGGTGATCCCCTCTGATCCGGCAGCACAATGGGTTGGTCCCCGTGCAACTATAGAACAAATTGAGGCTGCTCGTGTTGAACTTGGTTTGAATGATTCTTTTTTTGTTCAATATGGTAATTTTGTTGCTGATTTGGCACAAGGTGACCTTGGTAAATCCATACGTACGCATCAGCCGGTGATGACTGAGTTAAAAGCTTTTCTACCGGCAACCTTAGAGCTTGTTTTCCTGTCGACTTTTATCGGAGTTTTCCTTGGCCTCTATCTCGGCGTTGTTTCGGCAAGAAGGAAAGACCAGTGGGTTGACCATCTCTGCCGATTTTTCTCCGTGGCTACGGTTTCAATACCAGCATTCTGGATTGGATTGCTGTTACAATATGTATTTTACGGCACGCTGGATTGGCTGCCCTTAGGGGAACGGCTCAGCATGAATGTTAAACTGTTTCATGAAATCCCGGATATAACAGGTATGCTTTTGTTTGACAGTTTGATTACCTGGAACCTTGTGGTGTTTTGGGACGCTTTGAAACATATTCTTCTTCCTGGGTTTGTGATGGCGCTGTTTCCCATCGGACTTGTGGCACGGATGACACGATCAGCACTATTGGAGATCTTAAACGAAGACTATATCAAAGCCGCCAGGTCCTATGGATTATCAGAACGTATCATTATGTGGTCCTATGCTTTGAAAAATTCTTTGGGCCCCACAGCTACGGTTGTTACGCTGGCCATTGGATATACCCTGGTGAATACATTTTTGATTGAATCGATTTTCAGCTGGCCTGGAATAGGAAATTATATCGCATCAGCCGTTGTTTCCTTGGATTATCCGGCTATTATGGGAGTCACCATATTTTCCGCTGTAAGCTATGTATTTCTAAATCTGGCAGCAGATATGATTATTGCATTAGACCCGCAAGTAAGAACTTAAAGGAAACATCCCATGAACCATCAAGTGATATCCTGGAATGCCATAGCACCCAGAATTAAAGAATTTAGAGAAACTGTTTATCTGTTAAAAAGAAATAAATTAACAAGGATTGCGCTCCTGGCCATTTATGCACTGATCTTTATCGCAATATTTGCCCCATGGCTTGCTCCCCATTCAACACATATTATGATGGATACCAATCCCCAGGATAAATTGCTTGCTCCCTGCACCCAATATTTGTTTGGGACAGATGAACTGGGTCGGGATATTTTTAGCAGGGTTTTATACGGCACCAGAATTTCATTGCAGACCGGTCTGCTTGCTGTGGGAATATCACTTTTAATAGGCGTTCCTTTAGGCGCCATTGCCGGAGCATCAGAATGGTATGTTGATGAAGCCATCATGCGGGTTACAGATATTTTTTTGAGCTTTCCCGGATTGCTTCTGGCAATAGCCATTGCTGCTATATTGGGTCCGAGTCTGCAAAATGCCATGCTGGCCATCTCCATTTCCTGGTGGCCCTGGTATACGAGGATCGTGAGGGGGCAGGCTATTTCCCTGAGAGAACGACAGTTTGTGAAAGCTGCCAAAGCCATTGGTACACCCCATTATAAAATTATATTCAGCCATATCATCCCCAACTGCATCGCACCTGTTATTGTTCAGGCTTCAATGGATATAGGAGGAGTGATCCTGACCATTGCAGCTTTAAGCTTTCTGGGTCTTGGTGCCCAGCCGCCCACTCCGGAATGGGGATTGATGATCAGTACCAGCAGAACCTATTTTCTTTCAGCCTGGTGGTATAGTTTTTTCCCTGGCATGGCGATTCTGATCACAGTTCTGGTGTTTAACCTTCTTGGAGACGGCCTCAGGGAAGTGCTGGATCCAAAAACAAGGAAAAAACAGTGAAAAATTATTTTGAAATTGAAAATCTACAAGTTAATTACCAGACCTATGAAGGGGAAAAAAATATCCTGGACATTGAGCATCTTGTTCTGGAAAAAGGAAAAACATTTGGATTGGTTGGTGAGAGCGGGTCAGGAAAATCCGTTCTGGCCCAGACAATTCTGGGAATCTTATCAAGACCCCCAGGTGTCATTAAGAAAGGTAAAATTTTTTTTAACGGGGAAGATCTGTTATCCAAATCTGAAAAAGCAATGAGAAAAATTCGCGGCAAACAAATTTCAATGATTTTTCAGGATCCCATGTCAACACTTAATCCTGTGTTCACAGTAGGAACCCAGATCACAAAGGTTATACAACAAAATCAAGGAGTGAATAAGAAAGAAGCAATAAAACGGGTAATTGAAAAAATCGAACTGGTTAAAATTTCTGATGCCCAAGGAATCATGCACGCCTATCCCCATGAATTAAGTGGTGGTCAAAGACAGCGTATTATCATTGCCATTGCTCTTTCCTGTGATGCTGAACTGTTGATAGCAGATGAACCAACGAGAAACCTGGATGTAACGATTCAGGCCGGAATACTCAAACTTATTGCCAAGTTGCAAAAAGAGTTAAATGTTTCAGTTCTTTTCATCGCTAATAACCTGGGACTGGTATCTGCTACATGCGATCACCTTGCCATGCTTCATAAAGGTAAAATTATCGAAGTGGGAACCACAAAAGATGTTTTACGCAATCCACAGCACTCTTATACCAAAGCTTTTATCAAAGCTATTCCCAAGGAGAAAACAAATGAGTGAAGCCTTGCTGCAAGTAAGCGCACTGACCAAACACTTTCCCATAACTTCAGGTTTTTTTTCCAGGCCGGTAGCCTGGGTGAAAGCAGTGGATCAGGTCAATTTTAAGGTTTCTCAAGGAGAGACACTGGGTATCGTGGGTGAATCAGGATGCGGAAAAACCACCTTGGTTAATGTACTGCTTAATTTGATTGAACCTACTGCAGGGCAAGTCATTTTTGACAATATTGATTTGTTCAGCTGTTCTAAAGAAGAACTAAGAACACTTAGACAGCATTTACAGATTGTTTTTCAAGATCCGTTTTGGTCTCTCAATCCTCGATGGCTGATCAAAGACATTATTGCCGAACCACTTAATGTACATTTAAAACTCACACCTTTGGAGAGAGTTAAACGAGTTGAGGAGTTGTTGGATATGGTTGGGCTGCCCAATGATGCAGTATTTAAATCCCCCCATGAATTCAGTGGTGGCCAAAGACAGAGAATTGCAATTGCCAGGGCTTTGGCACTCAATCCTAAATTATTGGTGCTGGATGAACCAACCTCATCCATTGATATTTTTTCCCAGGCGCGAATTTTAGAACTCCTGAAAGATCTGAAAAAGAGTATGAATTTAACCTATATTCTGATCTCCCATGACTTGAGTGTAGTACATCATATGTCAGATAAAATCATGGTGATGTATTTGGGTGAAGTTGTTGAGTATGGACCTGCTAATGATATCTTCAACCGTCCGACTCACCCATATACTAAAGCACTGCTTAACGCGATTCCCGATATTACCACGGAATCTCTGGAGGAAATCAGTGAACTTAAAGGGAGTGTGCCGAGTGCTGTCAACCCTCCCACCGGGTGCCGCTTTAATACGCGCTGCACTAAAGCAATGGATGTTTGTATGGAAAAAAAGCCTGGAATATCTGATATTGGTTATGAACATACAGCCAATTGTCATCTTATATAATTTATTTTCAAAGGAGAGATAAATGTCGAAAGAACTCTATAATGCAATTAAAAACCTTTCAAGGGATGAAGCATTAAAAATTACAGACCAATTG
>JAOZRI010000009.1:0-7942 GCA_029940235.1 Desulfobacula sp.
TATGGAAATGGATGGACACAAGAACGTTGAACGCTGGTGGTTCAAGTCTTAAATCTCCATTATTTAATGCAAACAGGCCAAAGGTTGCACCTTTGGCCTGTTTGCATTTTTAAATTTTAAATTGCCGGGGTGATAATCGCAATGAATCACCATCTGTACCAAGTCCTTATATTCGCTTCCCTCTACACCACAAACAAAAACATTCAGCGTTTGGTCAATGGTTGAAAGTATGGTATCTAAATGCTTACGCAAATAAATATCGAATGGTGTTTTCCCTATTTTATTGATTGATATTTCGTTGTATGTCAGCTTTTTGACAAGAGAAGAAATTTAACACATTTCAATAACTGCCCTGTCCTCTTGACTTTTTTAAGGTATTTTATTAGAAAACCAGACACAAATTTTAAAAATCAGGAACCTTTATGTTCACCTTGCAACAAGTCAAAGCTCTTAATATTGAAATAACATCACGATGTATAGGTAGATGCCCATTCTGTAGCAGGGATCAAAAAATCCGACCATATGGGAATTATTCGATTTCTCTAACTGATTTTCAAAAGCTTCCACAATCTTTAATCAGACAGTTAAAATGGATCAATTTTGCCGGGAATTTTGGAGATCTGTCTGCAAACAGAGATATGGTGGAAATTGCTCGATATATCTCAGATATGAATAACAATGTGGTCATTGGAGGTGAAACCAATGGCTCTTCCCAGGATGAAAAATGGTGGAGGGCTCTGGGAGGGTTTTTTAACAATGGCAGCATGGAATTTTCCGTGGATGGTTTGTCTGATACCCATGCCATACACCGCATTGGCACAAACTATGAAAAAATTATAAGAAATATTAAAGCTTTTGCAAGTGGTGGTGGCGTTGCCCATTGGAAATTTATTGTATTTAAACACAATGAACACCAGATAGATGAAGCTGAGTTAAAGGCAAGAGAAATTGGCTGCAAACGTTTTTTTGTCATACCTTCAAGGGATTATAATGAAGAGTTGGCACAACCTGAAAAAATTGATTTTAATATTAAAAGAGATATCTTCCATGCCTATGATAACAAAGCTGCATCATCAAAAGATCATGCTGTGTGCAAACCTTTTGCAAATGGTTCTTTATATCTTGCTGCTGACGGCACTGTCCATCCATGCTGCTTTGCCCACTGCATGTATATAACAGAACATAATAAACTGTTTGATTTTCTGCCGCCCCTTGCACAGCAATATTATGATGTAATTAATTTTAAAACAGCACCTCTTGAAGAGATCTTAAAAGGACCTTATTTTACTAAGATTTTTAAACTGTCAAAAACAAATGCCTATTGCAGGATGAAATGTAATAAATTCAGGAAAACAGTAAAAAAAGAGCTGCGTATAAGAGATAAGTTTTTTTGATTGAAAGATCATCTGCTCTGTAACAATAGTTACTGCTTAATTACAATTATGTTTTTATCTGGTCATGGCATGTTGACTTGACAAAATAGGCATTTTGTAACAGGTTGTTGAACCATAAGTAATAGTTAAAATATGGTAAAAGGATTTTTATGGCAATTTCTGAAATGCATCCAGTACATAGATTTGAACCATGGCAGGTGTGGCCAGGTTCCTATGATAATAAATTCATCCCTGGAGCGTACCCCCATAAAAAAGACCAGGGGCTTGTCATTGACAAATCCACACCTGTTGCTTCCATGGGTTCATGTTTTGCCAGGGAAATCAGAAAGGTTCTAATCAGAGAGAAGTATAATTATATTACAAAAGAGACTTATCATCCTGCATCTGTCCATGCCAGTGCTGCCTGGGAAAGAACCTACAATACATTTTCCATGAGACAGATTTTCGAATATACATTTGAATCCTTTAACCCTGAAACAAGATGGTGGATAACTCCAGAAACAGGACAGGTTCAAGACCCTTACCGCAGAATTATTCTCTATGACTCCATAAAAGAGGCTCAAAAGGATTTTCAAGCCCATATTAAGTGTTCAAAAGAAGCCATCATGGATGCAAAGGTTTTGATATTAACCCTTGGCCTTACAGAAATCTGGGAGGATAAAAAGGATAAAAGCGTGATATGCCTGCCTTCTGGGCCTTATTTTAATGAAGGGGCAGGAAAGAATGAATACCTCTTCAGGGTGAGCCGGTATCAGGAAAACCTTGAAAATCTTGAAACAATTTATAAGATTGTTAAAAAACATAATAGAGACTGCAAGTTGCTTATTACTATTTCCCCTGTCCATCTCTGGGCAACATTCCGGGATGATATGGATGTGATAAGTGCAAACTGCAATTCCAAATCAACTTTGCGGGCAGTTGCAGATGAATTTGTAACTAACCATGGAGATGTGTTTTATTTTCCAAGCTATGAAATTGCCACAAATTTTACCATGATGATGAACCAGACATGTTTTGTAAAGGGAAAGGAAAATTTTCATATTAATCAGGAGACGATTGAGTTGATTATGAAACATTTTTTTGAATTCTATGGATAAATTACCAACTTTTAATATTCTGATGTATTCCCATGACACCTATGGATTGGGGCATATCAGAAGAACAATGGCCATTGCAGGACAACTTCGCAAGGCAAACACCAATATTTTAATATTAACAGGTTCTCCCATTGCAGGAAGGCTCAACTTTCCTAAATATGTTGATTATGTCCGTATTCCGGGTATGATAAAAAAGGCCAATGATGAATATTTTCCCTTGACCATCCGCATTGATCCAACGCAGGCAATGGAGATCAGGCAAAGCATTATAATGGCAACGGTACAGACATTTCTGCCTGATCTTTTTATTGTTGATAAAGAGCCCCAGGGACTTAAAAAAGAGGTTCTGCCGGCATTGGAGTGGATTTCGAAAAATCTGCCAGATACCCAGACCATACTTGGTTTAAGGGATATCATGGATGATGCTGATACTGTCAAGGCTGACTGGAAGAAAAAAGAGATTTATACAACAATAGAAGATCTCTATTCTGAGGTGTGGGTTTATGGAGACAAAAATATTTACAACCCCATAAAAGAGTATGATATTCCAAAATCAATTGCCGGAAAAACTCATTTTACAGGTTATATCCCCAGGACCATGCCCCAAAAAGATCTTGTTCAGGATTTAAGGCTGCAATTGAATATCATGCGCAATGAAAATCTTGTAACAGTTACCATTGGCGGTGGCGGAGATGGATTTCATATTCTGGATTCGTATTTGAAAATGCTTGAAAGAATGAAACAGCAATCCATATTACCACCCTTTCAAAGTATTATTGTTACAGGGCCTTTTTTATCCAGCAGTGACATGGAGAGTGTTTTTCAACGCGCAAAGGAGGTTGATATTCAATGTTATGATTTTTTTACGGACATGGAAAATTTAATTGCAGCCTCTGATATTGTTGTGTGTATGGGAGGCTATAATACAATTTGTGAAGTTCTTTCGTCAAAAACCCTCTCTCTTGTGATTCCACGGGAAATTCCAAGAAAAGAACAATTCATAAGAGCCGGGGCATTTAACCATGAAAATTTAATTGAGTTTGTCCCGTGGAGCCAGCTAAATGATTCCAATCTTGAAGAGAAAATTCTTTACATGCTGGAGAACAGGGAACCTTTTACAAAAGCTCTGGCTGACTTTGACATGACCGGAATTGTAAATATATGCAGGCGCATTTCTAAATTCAGGAACAAAAAAAATGGACAACAAGACAAACCAGACCCTCTGCATGATTTTAAAGGGTTATCCCAGAATATCTGAGACTTTTATTTCAAATGAAATTTTACTGCTTGAATCACTTGGGTTTAATATCCATATTATATCCATGCGTCACCCAAGGGAGAGTTTTTCCCACGCCAGTATAAAAAAAATTAAAGCTCAGGTGGATTATCTTCCAAGCAGTATAATGAAAAATATTTGGCCCCTGGGTTATCATAACTTAATGCTGGCCATCAAAAGGCCAAAACTTTATTTTAAAGCCTTTCAAAAAGCAGGCACAAGATGGGCAAGGACAAGAAAATCAGCCACAATCAAACATCTGCTCCAGGCAGGATATCTTGTGCATAAATTTTTGCCAGGCAAAAATATTGTTCATTTCCAGGCGCATTTTGCACACTCCCCCACATCTGTTGCGCTTTTTTCAAGTATGCTAAGCAGTGTTCCATTCAGCTTTTTTGCCCATGCAAAGGATATTTATACCTCCCATAGGGCACAGTTAAGAGAGAAGATTGATATGGCAAAATTTGTTGTAACCTGTACCAAATACAATCAAAAATATCTCTCAGACCTGGCAGGAGATACAACTACACCTCTATTTTGTGTATATCATGGAATCAATCTGGATTATTTTTCTCCAAAACTGAACAATACATCATGTGCCATGCCCTATAAACTTCTCACCGTGGCAAGATTAACGGAGAAAAAAGGATTGTCAACTATTTACCATGCTCTGGCTCTTCTTAAAAAAAGAGGTATTAAATTTAAACATACTCTTATCGGGCAGGGGGATGATAAAAACAGGGTTATTGAACTTATTGAAAAACTTGGCCTTAAAAATGAGACCAGGCTCTGTGGCACTTTAACCCATGAAGATGTCATTGGGTATTATGCAAAATCAGACCTTTTTGTTCTGGGGTGTCAAATAGCCAAAAATGGTGACAGGGACGGCATCCCAAATGTTATGGCGGAAAGCATGGCCATGAATCTGCCTGTGGTGGCAACCAATGTTTCAGGACTGCCTGAATTTCTTGAAGAGAGAGTTTCGGGCATGATGGTGTCCCCCAAAGATTCCAACGCCCTTGCCAATGCCATGGAAACCCTGCTCAAAGATGAAAAATTAAGGGAAAAAGTGACTCTGGAGGCAAGAAATAGAATTACCAGGAGTTTTAATAATAAAATATTGGTTCAAGATCTTGCACAAATCTATTGTGATATGATTCCAGGTCTTGCAGGCTGCCATGATAATATTGAGAAATCGCTGTCAAGATGAAGATTGCCTTTTATGCACCCTTTAAACCCCTTGGACATAAAAATCCTTCCGGAGACCTGATCATAGCAAGGGGTATTGTTGAGTTTTTACAAACCCGTGGGCATAACATTGAAGTACAAAGCACATTAAGGGCAAGATGGATCTATTTTAAGCCCTGGGTCTGGCCACAGATTGTGCTTGATTGTATTAAGTGCCTGAAAAATCTGAATAAAAATTCGCCTGATTTATGGCTTACTTACCACACTTATTATAAAGCTCCTGATATTATAGGCCCTCTTGTGTGCAGGATTTTAAATATTAAATATGTTATTTTCCAGGGCATCTATGCAACAAAACCAAAACGAAGATTTAAAACAATTATTGGATTTTATCTTAATCGCTTGGCTTTGCGCAAGGCAGATCACGTTTTTACAAATAAATCGTCAGATTTAAAAAACCTTCAAAGAGTTCTTCCAGAAGATAGACTTACCTATATAAGACCCGGCATCAAACCCAATGAGTTTAAAAAAAACGAAAAATTTGGAATGCAGCAGAGGAAAAAATGGGGGATAAAAAACAAGTGTCATGTTATTTTAACAGCTGGAATGTTCAGAGATGATGTAAAGACCCAAGGTCTGACATGGCTGATAAGATGTTGTGCCAGGCTTGTGCAGTCAGATATAAATTTTCATCTTGTCATAGCAGGTGCCGGCAAAATGGAGAATCATCTCAAGAATCTTGCGCAAAATCAAATCCCGGGGCACTGCACCTTTGCAGGAAAAATCAAAAGAGAGGAGATGTATAAATTTTACAGCAGTGGTGATGTTTTTGCTTTTCCTGGAATTTCAGAATCCCTTGGAATGGTTTATCTTGAAGCCCAGTCCTGTTCTCTGCCTGTTATTGCATTTAACAATGGAGGTATCCCGGAAGTTGTCATTGATAAAAAAACAGGTTTTCTGCTTCCCATGTATGAATGCAAACACTTTTCTGATACGCTGATATATCTGTTAAATAATAATGCAGTCAGTAAAAAGATGGGAAAAGATGCCATGGCATATGTAAAAAAACACCATGATATTGAACAAAATTATTTGGAGTTTGAAAAAAAGTTATGGAACTTGGCCAGGAAGGTTACTGTCATGTCCATCCCGCGGATGTAAGGTAATCATCCTGGAATGGGTTATGAAAAACTAAAAGGAAATATGATAAAATTAGGATTAATCAGGCATGCAATGACCCAGTGGAATTTTGAAAAAAAAATCCAGGGAAGAGAGGATATTGAATTAAACTTAGAGGGTCAAAACCAGGCCAAGGCATGGGCAGATATTTTAAGGTCTGAAAAATTTGATTTAATTCTGTGCAGCACAATGATCAGAGCAAAAGAGACTGCACAGATTATCCAGGATAAAATCAATGTTGATATTGAATATGATATAAATTTAAGGGAGCAGGATTTTGGCCAGTGGGAAGGCAGGACAATTAAGGATATTAGAAAATTAAACCCGGGCCAGATTGAAACCCAGGAATCCAGAGGGTGGGAGTTCTGTCCTCCCAATGGTGAATCCAGAACCGTGGTTTTAAAAAGAGTTCTTAAAGCAGTTGAAACTGCTGCAAAAAGAGATGAAGACAGATATATTTTAATGGTAAGTCACAGCAGTGTTATAAAAACATTGGTATATAAAGCTCTAAACAGAAATTTTACTCTTGATGAAACTGCTGTGTTAAAAGATTATCACCTCCATTCACTGCACTTTGACAAGAGCCTTGAAATAGAAAAACTAAACAGCATAAATTTAGGAAATTGCAGGTGAAAATTTTAGTTTACTGCCAGCATGTTCTTGGGGTGGGACATTTTTTCAGGACCCTTGAAATAATAAAAGCCTTAACATCCCATGATGTTGTCCTTGTTACAGGCGGCGATAGAGTGGATGTAAAGCTTCCAGATCATGTCCGGCACCTTGAGCTTCCAGGGCTTATGATGGATGGAACATTTTCAAATCTCAGCAGTATTGATTCTGAAAAAAAACTTGAGGATGTAAAAATCGAACGTAAAGCAATGTTGCTGGAGATTATAAAAGAAGAAAATCCTGCTCTTTTTTTAATAGAGTTATATCCCTTTGGCAGAAAGGCTTTTAGATTTGAATTAACCCCTGCACTTGAATATATAAAAGCAAGCAGCTCAATAAATTGTAAAGTAGTCTGCAGCCTGCGAGATATTCTGGTTGAAAAAGAGAACCAGAGAAAGCATGAAAACCGTGTGGTTAGTGCTTTGAACACCTGGTTTGATGCTGTACTTGTCCATTCAGATCCAGATTTAATAAAACTTGATTCAACATTTTTATTAATTGATAAAATAAAAATCCCCATTGTCTATACCGGATTTGTGACCCCTCTGCCCGATGTTAAAAAAGCCAAACAGATCAGAGCCCAAATAAGGTCAGGTGAAAATCAATCCCTGGTCGTTGCAAGCGCAGGCGGTGGAAACGTGGGAGCACCATTGCTCAAAGCTGTTGTACAGGCTTTTAAAACGCAACCTTTGCAAAATATGGCAAGGCTGTATCTTTTTACAGGGCCATATATGGATAAAAAAGATAGACAATACCTTCATGGGTGTGCTGATTCCAATATCACTGTTAAAGAGTTTGCAGATGATTTTGTCTCTCTGCTTGCTGCATCTGATCTCTCCATAAGCATGGCAGGATATAACACATGCATGAATATTGTTGCGGCAAAAACAGCCTGCCTTGTCTGGCCATTTTCCCAGAACAGGGAGCAGAGACAAAGGGCTTGTCAAATCGCAAAATTTATCCCTTTGACAATACTTGAAGATAAAGATATTGCAACACTTGCGCTCTCTCAATTAATCATAAAAACCCTTGAAGCGCAAAGAACAAAAGGGAGTGATAAAGCCTTTAAGATTAAAGATGTTAAACTTGATATTAATGGCGCTTTAAATACCTGTAACTGGATAGGAGTAAATGTCTAA
>JAOZRI010000009.1:8042-13716 GCA_029940235.1 Desulfobacula sp.
GAAACAGGTGATGCAGTAAAAAGTATTATTGAAAAACATATGCTGTCCAAAGAGAAGATCACAATCTTTTTCAGGGCAGATGATATTGGTGTGCCTTCAAAAAATTACTCCAGGATGATGGAGCTGTTTATAAAATACAGGACTCCTTTGTGCCTTGCTGTTGTGCCCTGCTGGATGACAAAACAGCGCTGGAAAATTATGGAGAATTTTGAAAGCCAAGGTAAGAACCTTTTTTGCTGGCATATACATGGATACAGGCATGTTAACCATGAAATCCGGGGTAAAAAATTTGAATTTGGAGAGTCAAGATCATCCAAAGAGGTTTTCAGTGATCTGTCCAGGGGATATAAAAGGCTTCAATCCATAATTGGAAAAAACCTAACCCCGATATTCACCCCACCCTGGAACAGGTGCAGTCTTGAAACAATGCAGATTCTGCAAAAACTTGGAATCCAGGGTATCTCAAGAAGCCACGGGGTTAAACCCCTGCCGCCCAGAGGATTTAAAGATTTTCCCATACATGTGGATTTGCATACAAGAAAGGAGAAAGATGCCCAGCAGGGCTGGCAGAATCTTTTAAGACAATTTGATAAAGCCGCTGGATTTAAAACCTGCGGTATCATGATTCATCACATGCGTATGAACAGTCAGGCTTTTATTTTTCTTGAATTTCTGCTCAAGCTGTTTTCAGAGTATAATCAAATAAAAATAGTAACTTATAAAAATTTACTACTGTGATCCAGCATGCTTTTAACAGGGAATATTGATTGACAGATCAGATACCTGCGCTATAATAGGGGGTTTAGATTATTAATTTACAGGAGATAATATATGAGACAGACAATAAGATTTGAGAAAAATGTTAAAAAAAACAGTGTGACTCTTTCTGAGTCAAGTGAAGTCGATCCAGGGGTTGTAATCTTACTTCTTGAGCAGGAGTATGACCTGAAAGTTTTGGCCAAGGCTTCCAAAAAGGATTATCAAAGCTTTACCCAGGCAATAAGAACAAAAAGTTTTTTCCCCACTTCAGATTGCTGTGCAAAACTTTTTGATCAGTCCAAGGATTTTTTCAAAAAGAAAAAAGAGGAAAAACTTGAAATTGAGTATGATGATATTGAAGCCTTTCCCAGTGAAGAGGAATTCTTGATTGATAATGATGTGGAATTAGATAAGATCCTTGAAGAAGATGGTGATACAAAAGAGGATGAGATGAAGGAGATTGATTCTGAAGATGATACCCCTAAATTTAAGCCTGAAGATATTTCTGAACACGAAAATTAGAGCTGATAATGAAAAATTTCATTAAAAATATTGTGACAGATGCTGCCAAAAAAGCATTTGAAGAGAAGGTGCTGCCATCCAGTCAAATCCCTGAAATTCAGGTTGAAGAGACAAAGCATGAATCCCATGGAGATTTTTCCACAAACTTTGCAATGACAACTGCTTCCATTCAAAAAATGGCACCTCAAAAGATTGCTCAAATTCTTATATCAGCAATTAAAGCAGGTAATACAGGAACAACAGATGGTTCAGAAATCCTGGTGGAAAAGGTTGAAATAGCAGGGCCGGGCTTTATCAATTTTTTCCTTGCCAATAAAGCATGGCATCCCGTTGTTGATAATATCCTTGTGCAGGACAAGTTATATGGCTCTTCAGATATTGGAAAAAATGAAAAAGTTCAGGTGGAATTCGTCAGTGCCAACCCCACAGGGCCATTGCATGTAGGTCATGGAAGGGGAGCTGTTGTTGGTGATTCAGTGGGCAGTATTCTCTCCTTTGCAGGGTATAATGTTCAAAAAGAGTATTATATTAATGATTCAGGCCGCCAGATAAGAACCCTTGGTACCTCGGTATGGCTGCGACTTTTACAAAGAGCAGGAAAAGAGATTGATTTTCCCGATGACTGCTACAGGGGCGATTATATAAAAGAGCTTGCCCAAAAGATTCTTGAACAGTATGGCAGCAAGTTCAGTGAAAAAGATGAAACAGAGGCAATAGCAGTATGTGCAAAATATGCAGCAGATAAAATTCTAAATGGCATTAAACAGGATCTGACAGATTTTGGTGTTACATTTGATCAATGGTTCAGTGAGCAGAGTTTATATGATTCAAAAAGATTGGAAAAAACAGTTGATGATTTTAAATCAAAGGATTTGATCTATGAAAAAGATGGGGCTTTGTGGTTTCGCACCCAGGGCTTTGGTGATGAGAAAGATCGAGTTGTTGTAAGAAACAATGGACTTACAACCTATTTTGCTTCTGACATTGCCTATCACAAAGAAAAATATGAGCGCGGTTTTGACAGGGTAATTGATGTGTGGGGAGCAGATCACCACGGCTATATTAAAAGGATTGATGCTTCAATTGTGGCTTCAGGCTTAAAATCTGAACAATTTGATGTCATACTTGTACAGCTTGTCAATCTGCTGAGAAATGGCAAGCCCTTTCAAATGTCCACAAGGGCAGGGCAGTTTGTAACTTTAAAAGACATTGTGGATGAAGTTGGCAAAGATGCAGCAAGATTTCTTTTTTTGAGCCGCAGCCATGATTCAGGTCTTGATTTTGATCTTGAACTTGCCAAACAGACAAATTCTGAAAATCCTGTTTACTATGTTCAATATGTCCATGCAAGAATCACAGGAATCCTTTTAAAGGCAAAAGAGGAAAAAATAGTATCCAGTATAGATTTTAAAAAGGGCGAATACCTTGACCTTTTAAATGAACCCGAAGAGATCAGGCTCATAAAAATATTAAATGCTTTTAAGGAAAATGTGGAAAAGAGTGCAAAGACTCTGCATCCCCATATTATCTTTACCTATCTGATGAATCTTGCTTCAGCATTCCATGGCTATTATAATAAACATAAGGTTTTAAGTGATGATATAAAACTTGCAAAGGCACGGTTAAGCCTTGTGCTTGCAGTAAAAAAAGTCATCAGGAACGGCTTGACGCTTCTTGGGGTCTCAGCACCCGAAAGAATGTGATTAATGTTGTGGTTAGATAAAAATTTGGAAGGCTGATGAAACTTTTTAAAGGGCTTTTAAAATATTCTGTATATCTTTTTATTGCTGCATGGATGTTCTTTCTTGGTATAGTGGTTGGGCGGGACAACTCCCCTGTAAAGTTTGATACTCAAAAATTTCAAAAAAGGCTTGAAACCATAGCACACGATTTTGGAGCCCAGAAAAAAATTCCAAAAAAAGTTGATCTAAAATTTTATGAGGTGCTTGACAGACCAGAACTTGAAGAGAGCGAGGCTTTTAATAATAAATCTAAAAAAAGCCATCAGCCTGATAAAAACAATTCGGGAGAAATTCTTCCCCAAAAAGAAGTTTTAACTTCCGAATCCATTCCTCTGAAAACCAGCAAAAAAAGAGAGACCTTTAAAAATAGAAAAGTTAAAATCTGGGAAGAAAAAGAGATAAAAAAGAAAAATCAGGAGAACATTAAGCAGGTCAAAGAAAAAAGAGATAAAAAAATAGATAAACCAAAACCTGAACCAAAGATCATACCAGAGATTCAAAAGGGCAGGTACACTGTCCAGATTGCCGCTTATAAAGATTTTAAAGATGCTGTCTCCCAGATGGCTTTTTTACAGGAAAAGGGATTTACTTCATATAGAGTTAAAGGGCTCAAGGATGGAGTAAGCTGGTACAGAGTGAGGTCTGGCTCCTTTGCAAACTTTGATGAAGCAAAGAAGTTCACAAAAAAATTGGAAAAGCTTAAAATAAATTCTTTAATTATTAAATCAGATTAAAGGGGATAACAATGGAAATATCAAAGGATGAAGTTGACAATATAGCCCATCTTGCCAGACTGGAGATTAATGATCTCTCCAGAGAAAAAATGGCAGACCAGCTGACCAATATCCTTCAATATATTGATAAACTCAAAGATGTTGATGTTAAAGGGGTAAAACCCTCTTCAGGAGCAGCTTTCATGAACAATGTACTGCGCGAAGATGAGCCTGAGCCATCACCCGGCCCTGATGTGACTCTTGCCAGTGCTCCCGATAGGGATGATGATTTTTATATTGTTCCCAAAACCATATAGTGTTTGAATGCAAAGTCACTCATCTGCTTCGTTGCTTCAAACTTTTGCAATCCTCATGTACTGCAGTACACTCCGGTTGCAAAAGTTTTTGCGCCTTACATATGAGCAACTTTGCATCCAAACACGGGTTTTCGGTCGGCACTATATAATAAATGATTAAATGAGGATAATATTAAATGCAATTGCATGAACTAAATATTTTGGAGGCAAAAGAGCTGCTTTCAGATGGGAAAATCACATCTGTTGAGTTGACTAAAGCATTGCTTGACCGCATTGGAGAATTTGATGATAAAATAGCTGCTTTTATCACAATTGATGAAGGCAGAGTCCTTGACCAGGCAAAAAAAGCAGATTTAGATATTGCCAAAAATAATATATCAGCCTTGACAGGTATTCCCATTGCTTTAAAAGATCTTTTATGCACAAAGGGTATTAAAACCACATGTGGATCACAAATTCTTGCTGATTTTATCCCAAGATATGATGCAAGTGTTGTTACAAAGCTTAAACAAAGCGGTGCTGTTTTGATTGGTAAAACCAATCTTGATGAATTTGCCATGGGCTCTTCCACTGAAAACTCCTCCTATCAAATTACAAGAAACCCCTGGAACCAGGATCATGTGCCAGGAGGTTCAAGCGGCGGCTCTGCTGCGGCTGTTGCAGCCGGGTTCTGCTGTGCTGCCCTTGGAACAGACACAGGAGGCTCCATCAGGCAGCCTGCCTCCCATTGCTCGGTTGTTGGCATTAAACCAACCTATGGCAGGGTGTCACGCTTTGGTCTTGTCTCATACGGCTCTTCTTTAGACCAGATAGGTCCCATTACAAAAAGTGTTAAAGATGCAGCCTGTCTGCTCAATGTTATAAGCGGCAAAGATAAAATGGATTCAACAAGTGCTCCTGTTGATGTGCCTGACTTTTCCAAAGCCTTTGACCTTTTTGAAAAAGATTCTCTAAAGGGAATGACAGCGGGAATCCCCAAGGAATATCTATCTGTGGAGGGCATGGATCCCGATGTTGAAAAAGTTTTTAAAGAGGCAAAAAAGACTCTTGAAAATCTTGGTGTGAATATAAAAGAGATATCTTTGCCCCATACAGATTATGTTGTGGCAGCCTATTATATTATCGCTCCCTGTGAAGCAAGCTCTAACCTTGCAAGATTTGACGGGGTGAGATACGGATTTAGAGATAAATCAAGTGATGATCTTATTGAGATGTATAAAAAAACCAAATCCAGAGGCTTTGGAGCGGAAGTTCAAAGAAGGATCATGATAGGAACTTTTGCCCTGTCAGCAGGATATTATGATGCATATTATGGAAAGGCATCCCAGGTTCGTACACTTATCATGGAAGATTTTTCCAAGGCCTTTGAAACCTGTGATTTTATTTTATCTCCTGTAGCACCGTCTCCTGCCTTTAAAATAGGTGAAAACAGTGATGACCCATTAACCATGTATTTAAGTGATATTTTTACTCTCTCTGCCAATATGGCAGGTATTCCTGGAATTTCAGTTCCAGCAGGGTTTTCCTCTAAAGGACTTCCCATTGGTATCCAGATGATGGCAAAAAGATTTGATGAGATGACTCTTTTGCGGGCTGGGTATGGGTTTGAACAGACAATTAA
>JAOZRI010000009.1:13816-20188 GCA_029940235.1 Desulfobacula sp.
ACTGAACACTGAAAACTTTTTTTATAAGGAGCTCAATATGCAGCCAAAGGGAGACCAACTGAAAAAAGCCATAACCTTTATATCAGAAAAAAGAGAGCAAAATTCTGGTATAACACCTGCCCAGTTGATAAGGCTGGTGGATGAAGCTGCCCTTCAATTTGATTTAAGCCCCAAAGATGGTGAGTTCCTTCTAAGGTTTGTAAAAGATGACAATAGTCAAGATACTGCCTGAAATCCTCTCCAACCAGATTGCAGCGGGTGAAGTTGTTCAACGTCCCTCTTCTGTTGTAAAAGAGCTTGTTGAGAACAGTATTGATGCGGGTTCAAAAAATATTATAATTGAGATTGCAAAGGGCGGTAAATCCCTGATCCGGGTCTCTGATGACGGATGTGGACTTTTAAGGGATGATGCACTTTTGTCCATGGAACGATATGCCACAAGCAAGATATTTACAAAACAGGATCTTTTTTGTATCTCCACCATGGGTTTCAGGGGAGAAGCCCTTCCTTCCATTGCATCCATATCCAAATTCTGCATTGTAACAAGAACAGACAGGTCAGATATTGGCACGAAAATAGAGATTCTCGGCGGTAAAATCCGGGATGTTTCAGATGCAGGAGCTCCGGTGGGAACAATGGTTGAAGTGAAAGATCTTTTCTTTAATACTCCTGCAAGGAAAAAATTTTTAAAAACAGATAATACTGAAAACAGCCATATTATTGATACAATATCTGGAATGGCACTTGGAAATCCAGATATCGGGTTCAGGCTTTTTATAAACTCTAAACTTTATAAAAATTTTTCATCTTCGGACAGCCTGTTTTCAAGATCAATCAATGTTCTTGGAAAAGATACAGCAGATAAACTTTACAAACTTGATTTTAAATCTTCAGAAATTAAAATCCACGGGTTCTGCTCCAACCCCCTTGTCACAAGAAGCAGCGCTTCAAAAATTTTTTTATTTGTAAACAGCCGCCTTGTTTATGACAGGGGTTTTATTGCAGCCGTTTTCAAAGGATATCAACAGAGGATAATGAAAGGCAGGTATCCCCTTGGCGCTTTTTTTATTGATATTGCCCATGATCAGGTTGATATAAATGTCCATCCATCCAAAAGGGAGATTAAATTTTTTAATCCCCAGAGTGTTTATCAGCAGGTTTCAAAAACCATTGCAGATACGCTCTCTTTTGCACAGCAGGATATCAAGGCATACTCAAAGGTTAAAATAATTCCAGAAGCAAGATTTGAATTTATAGATAACACCTTTCAGCCCGAATCTAAGCAGAATGAAAAGCAGGAGTTACAATTCAACTCTGTCGACCGGGAACCGATTCAACCAGATCAAGTTGAATCTTATCAGGTAAAATTTAGTCAAACCAGATTGAATCAGACTGACAAAGTAGAACAGCCTGTAAAGGAGTGGCACCAGGACACAACCCACTCCAGTATTTCCAGCTCACACAAGGCAAAATCAGAGCCTGGCTTCTCACCTTTCACACCTCACTCCCCAAACTTCACTCCTCAAACCTCATCCCTTAAAATCATCGGCCAGACAATGGGAACATATATAATTGCAGAAGATCAAAACGCCCTGCTGCTCATTGACCAGCACGCAGCCCATGAACGTATTGTTTACGAAAAACTTAAAAAAAGATATAAGACTCTCAATGTTCAAAGCCAGAACCTTATTGCACCTGAAATACTTGAATTAAATTTTAAGGAGGCAGATCTTTTACTTGAAATCCTTGATGATTTAAAAGCCCTTGGCATGATAATAGAGCCCTTTGGAGATACAAGCTTTGTTATCAAATCTGTGCCTGCCATTATTGATGAAAAAGAGATTAAACCCATAGTTCTTGATATGCTTGAAACAGGTCTTGACAAAAAAAATCAATTTTCAAAGGAGACCTGGCTTGATAACTGCCTGATCCTCATGGCATGCCATGGCTCCATTAGAGCCAATGCAGCTCTTAATGAAGAAGAGATCAAAGCATTGCTTTTTGACCTTGAAAATTGTGAAAATTCCCGTCACTGCCCCCACGGCCGTCCAATAGTTGTCACATTTACAAAAAAACAGATGGGAAAGCTCTTTAAAAGAGTGCTGTAATATTTTTACTTGATTCACTGTTTTTTTTCATGTAAGGTGTACGTATGATAGATAGTATGGCGTACGTTTCTATTATAAGGAGAACAGCATGAAAACCATAACACCAACAGAACTAAGAAGTAATATATATAATCTTCTTGATGAAATCTTAAATACCGGCATCCCCATTGAAATCGACAAAGGCAGCAGGAAATTAAGGATTATTCCCATAAAAAAGGCCAATAAGCTTCAAAACTTAATTCCCAGATTAGATACTATTAAAGGAGATTCAGACGAGCTTGCAGATATCAGGTGGGAAAAGGAAGTGAACCTTGATTTACCTTGATACCCATGTGCTTGTGTGGCTGTATGCAGGGGATTTAAAAAAAATCAGTAAGCCTGCCCAGAAGTTTATTAATAAAAATGAAATATATATTTGTTCAATAGTACGTCTGGAATTGCAATATCTGTTTGAAATCGGGCGTATAACTGTAGAATCCAAAGAAATTATAATTGACTTGTCAGGCAGAATTGGACTGAAAATATGCGATAAAAATTTTAATATAATAGTTAATGGAGCATTGGATTTATCCTGGACCCGAGATCCTTTTGACCGCATCATTGTTGCCAATGCAGCCTTAAATAATAATATTTTGTTGACAAAAGACAAAAATATACTGGCAAATTATGAAAATGCCAGGTGGTAGTTGCTTATCCTTATTGCCAAAATCTTCCCACGGACAATATATACTATAAATTGGGGCAGCATGTTAAGTTTATTTTGGGTTATAGCTTTATAAAGAGATTTAAAAGACTTGTCTGTTTCTCACCAATAGTATATAAATCCCGGTAATTAAAATTTAACATGTTAGATAGTTAGAGTTATAAAAAATCAGAATTTTATTAAGGAGTAAAGGTTTTGAGAAAAAGCATTACAATAGTAAACACACAATATCTGGCTATTCTTTTTTCTTTTCTTTTCATGGTTTGTGCAAGTTCTGTGCTAAGTGAGCCTGTTAAAAAAGTTGCCATCATTCCTCTGCAGATGAACTCAGCACAGGATCTCTCCTTTCTTCAAAAGGGTCTTTTTTCCATGCTCTCTTCAAGACTTGCCGATCCTGGAAAGGTTGAGGCTCTTGAGAGAGAAACCATTGACACTGCACTCTCCCAAGCCCAGTTTTCTGCCTTAACCAAAGGAAGTTTAAATGAATCCAAAGCAAGATTGATTGGTAAAGCTCTTGGTGTTGATCACATACTTTTTGGCTCCATTACAATGTTTGGCAACTCTGCAAGTCTTGATATCTCCATGGTGGATGTAAAGGATGATAAACCCGCCCTTAAATTTTCAAGGCAGACAAAACAGCCCGGAGCTGTAATTACTGAGATGGATTCCATTGCAACCCAGATAAATCTCAAGGTCTATAACAGAAAACCTGAAACATTCCTTCCAGAAGAGTATTATGCAAAGAAGGAACAGCCCTATCAGCCGGGTGTGGTGGAGCGGGGCATACTTACAAATTTCCAGAGCCTTATGACCATAAAAGATGAGATCATAGCAGTTTGTTCTGCCGATGTGACAGGTGATAAAAAAACAGAAATAGTAGTGGCATACGACCATGGCATTGAGATTTTCAGGGATAATCTAAAGGGCAGATTGAAGTCCATTAAAAAAATTGAGGGCCCCCAATATCTTGATATCATCGGAGTTGATGCCGCTGATATTGATAAGAACGGTAAAGCTGAAATTTTTATAACAAGGATTCGCCGTGAGACAGGCGATCTTGAATCACAGGTTCTTGAATATGATAACAAACAGTTTTTGGCCAAGGTCAAAAAACTTGGATGGTATTTTCGTGTTACCGGCATAAATAGTGAGAGTGAAACTCCTGTGCTTTATGGCCAGAAAAAAGGTCCATTCGGCCCCTATTCCGGGGGCAGGGTTTTTAAAATGAATTTTGAAAATGGGCAATATGTGCCAGGCGATGGTCTGCGGGTTCCAGATGGATTTAATGTCATGAGTCTTGTTACAGCACAGTTTTTTGCAGAGGATAGACCAGGCTTTCTTTATACAGACAAAAAAGGAAGGCTTGTGATTTTTAATGACACAGGAAAGGTTGAGTGGGAAAGTGACTATGGATTTGGCGGATCCAAACTTTTTTATTATTTTGCTAAAAAAGATGATCATTTAAGGGAAACTTTTGTGGAGAAAACAGATAGAAGAGGTGTCTTTTTCCAGCCTGGCAATATTGTTGCAGATGTGGATTCAGACGGTAAAAACGAGATTATTGCCATAAAAAACCATGACTCGGCAGAGAATACCTTTAAGGAGGTAAGACGCTTTAAAAAAGGTAGCCTTGACATCCTCTCCTGGTCTGAAATGGGGCTCTCTTCTGCCTATATCCCAAAAAACCTGCCAGGCCAGATAACCGGAATGACCATTGCAGATTTTAACAGTGATGGTGTAAAAGAGCTCATCGTAACAATGATAAGAAAAAAGAGTAATTTTAATGCTAAAGACTCAAGATCTGTGATCCTTGCCTATGATTTTTTTAGCAAATAGATAAAAATCAGGACAAAAAGGCTTGACAGCCTTGATAAGTGCTGGTATTAGTGCACAGTTCAATATGGGAAATTGTTCTTGTATTGCTCTTAGTTAATACCCTTTGACTGTATTTAAAAGGAGTACAGAAAAGGGGAAAATATTTATATTTTTTTCTAAAAGGAGAAAAAGATGAAAAAAGTAATTGGTATTGTTTTGGCAGCCCTTTTCCTAACCACAGGAATTGCTGCAGCAACAGATTTTACCCTGTCAGGTTCCTATTATGCCAGGGGTCAGTATCATGACAATGTAGGCGGATTGCTCGATGATGCAGAAGCTTTTGGTGTTTATGATCATGAACTTTCAGTTGATGCCACATGGCAGATTGATGATTCAACCAAGGTTTTTGCCCGTTTTGAGATGAGAGATGAAAATTGGGGTATGCTGGGTTCAGGATCTGAAAATGGTAATGTTGGCGGTGACAATGATGATAACATCGTTGTTGAACGTGTTTGGGGAGCCCATACATTTGCTGCCACAGGCGGAACTTTGACTGTTGGTCTCATGGCTGGTGGAGCTTGGGCTACAAGCTTTTTTGATAATGGTTATGATGCTTACAGAATTAAATATGTTCAACCCACAGCTGTTGGAACATTGATTGGTATTATTCAAAAATCTGCTGAAGGCGGATTTGCAACGGCTTTAGACGATGATCGTACAGATGTAGATGCTTACATGTTAGCTATGGTAACAAAAGCTGGCCCAGTTAAGATTATGCCACTCTTTGTCTTTGTTGACCATGAAGTTCTGGATGCAAACGCATGGCAGTTCCATCTTGCTGCTACTGGTACTTTTGGTGCTGTATCCTTTGAGGCTGAAGGTGATTATGTATCCTATGACAGTGATTTTGGTGCACAATCTGATGCTGATATCTTTGGTATCTATGGAAAAGTTTCATTTAATGCCGGCCCTGCAACCATTGGTGTTCTTGGTGCATGGGGTTCCTATGATGATGATGAAGGTGTAGCTTTCAGCTATGGTGATGATTTTGAAGCAGGCGGAGCAATGATCATTGGCGATGACATGGAACTTGTTGGTCCAGACCTTGGAGCTGGTCTCCTTGTCGCTGCTACTGTATCTTTTGCTGTAACTGATGAATTGACTATTGGTGGTTACGTTGGATACTGGACAGCTGACAGTGATTGGGTAAATGATGTATATGGGGCTGGAAATGATGATGCTGAGGCATTTGAGATTTCTGCTACTGGTTCCTATGCAATTACTGCCAACCTGACTTACTCTTTGGGTCTTGGCTGGGCAGACCTTGATATTGATGGTCTTGATAATGAGGATGCCCTTCAAGCATTTCACAAACTCTCTTTCTCTTTCTAATCTAATTTAGAAATATTACTTAGAGTTTAAGATACTTAAATCCCCTGTTTTCTTGTAAAAGAGAGCAGGGGATTTTTTTATCTTAAAATTATTCGTTGACAATGTATATACAATAATATAATTTATTAAGCATGGATATTATCTGGGATAAAAAGAAAAATGATTGGTTGCAGGTTAATCGGTCTATTTCCTTTGAAGAGATATCAGGATTAATTTTAGATGGTACATATATTGATATTGTAGAAAATCCTGTCAGAGATAAGCAGATGTATTTTATTATGAATATTAAACACTATACATGGGTAGTGCGATTTTTAATTGATTCCAAGGAGAGAATAGTATTAAAAACTGCTT
>JAOZRI010000560.1 GCA_029940235.1 Desulfobacula sp.
GGTATTTCATTAATAAGCCTTGGGTTATCCTTTATATATGTGTGTTTAGAAAAACCTTTTTTATTTTTAACATGTGGACAGGAACCCATATCATAATTTTTCTGGATATTTTTAATGCCTGTAACCTTTAAATCAAGACATTGCTTAAAACAGCAGAAAGTGTGTCGTTGATGTTTACGATCAAATCCATTGGGTCTTGTGGAAATACCGCAGGGGGCAAAAGGCCAGCCGTTCTGGTCGTATCCACGGTTTCTGAGAGCCTCGGCAGTCAATTTTTCATTTCGTTTATTATAATCAATAATGGGGATAGAGCCATTTTTCCTTAAGCAGGTGTAATTTTTAATGATATCATATTTGGCATCAGCAATATCAATCTTTGTAACACTGCCATGGTGGGCTTTAATCTGTTCTGTATTGGTAATGATTTTTTTACCTTCTTCACCGTTACCAGAAATATTTGTTGCAGCAACAGGCAGTTCAAGCTTAAGGTCAAGTTCAACTGAGGTTGAAAGCACAAGGTTGTATCCAAATATTTTTTGTTTCCTGCTGGCATTTTGTGGGTCACGCCTGACTCCAATCCTTGCATCAGTATCCTTTGGAATTTTAGGGCAGCAAAATTTGGCATGCCCCTCACAAAGATTAACTTCAAATAAGTTTGAACGTATGACATTGATAAACATCCCGTGCTTATCAAGCTCTTCTTTTACACCGAAAAGCATGGCAGTATTGATTTGATTTTGAGACAATTTTCCATCAGTAATCCCAAGTTTCATGGAAAGTACTTCCACTTTGGGCGGCTTCTTCAATATTTTTTCAGGAATAAAAGGGCATTCCCATTTGATCCTGAAGGCTTTTTCAAGATTAACTTTATTCAGATTATTCAGCCGATACATGAGCTGCCTTTTAACTCTGAAAATAACATCATGGATATCAATGCATGAGCATTTATCAGAAAACCAGGTGCACCCTTTATATCTTGCCCTGGTCGGGAACAATGTGCCGTCATGGGCAATAATATTGAACGAAATCATTTGAAGCTGCTGGAAAATATCAACAAGAATATGAAAAATGTCATTGTACAAACATGCACCAAGCCTGGCTTTAAAATTAGAGAAAGTTCCTTTGCTTGGGATATCTCCACCAATGCCTGCATATCTGCGATAAGCTCTGCCCCGGTCTTCATCTCTCAGAACTTCAAGGAATTTATCCATATTTTGATGCCGGTCGATATATCTGAACAACTCAAGAAGAAACAGAGAGGCAGGATCATAGGGAGGCGGACCTTTAATGCTGTAACAGTGTGCCACAAGAGACCTGACAAAGGAAAAGTTAATTAGAGAAGTGATCATGTTTGCAAATCCGCCCTGGATATCACCATTGGTCAGGATTCTTACAAACCGTTTTTTAAACATGTAATTTGAAAGAAGAACATAACAAGGAAAAGGTTCATAATTGGCTATTGAGGTTTTAATATTAATTTCATTGAATTTTTTACTGACATTGCTGATATTAAATTTATCAAGCGGTCTCATTCCTCAACAGCCTTTTAAAGTTCTTATCAAGAGGATAAAGGTAAACATCCTTGATT
>JAOZRI010000561.1 GCA_029940235.1 Desulfobacula sp.
ATGAAGCAAGTGCCATGGTACTGGATCAGACAGCAGACTTAAGAAATCAGACTGTGGTTCTCGAACATAAGGCAGCCCATGATGCTACCCACGACAACATTACTGATCTTCCAAACCGGATTCTCCTGATGGACAGGCTGGAACAGGCTATTCAGGCAGGACTACGTCAGCAGACTACCCTTGCACTTTTGATCTTTAATATTACTAATTTTAAAGAGATAAATGATACTTTAGGTCATTACAATGGTGACAGGTTATTAAAACAGGTTGTATCAAGGCTCCAGAGCGCAGCAAGGAAATCAGATACCCTTTCCAGAATAGATGGTAAAGAATTTGCTATCCTCCTGCCTGTTATACAAAAAAATGAAGACATCACTCTTTTTATTAAAAAAATACAGACGATATTCACAGAGCCTTTTTCCATTGATAAACTGACATTTGAAATACAAACCAGTATTGGTGCTGCCATCTTTCCTGAACATGGCAAAGACGTGGACACAATCATGCAGCGTGCCAATGTGGCACTCTTTGCAGCAAAACAGAGAAATCAACAATATACAATCTACTCCAGTGACTTAGATAAACAGAGCCCCCACCGCATCACAATGATGGGTGAACTACGTCAGGCCATTGAAAATGATGAGCTTGTTCTCTATTATCAACCAAAAATCGACCTGCATACTCGTCGTATAAGCGGAGTTGAAGCCCTGGTACGATGGCAGCATCCAGAACATGGTTTTCTACTTCCAGATGAGTTTATTCCCATGGCAGAACGGACTGGACTTATCAAGCTGCTTTCCATATGGGTGTTAAAGCAGGCATTAAGCCAGGCTGAAAAATGGCACAGCCAAAATCTTAAATTGAATATTGCCATAAATCTTAGTCCTACAACCTTTCTAGACAGTGATTTGCCGGATCTTATCATTGGAATGCTTGCTCTTTATGATATCCCTGCTGAATATATCATACTTGAGATTACTGAAGGCTCCATGATAAAAGACCCTGATCTTGCAATGGAGATTTTAAACCGTCTGACCAGCAGAGGTATCAAGATATCCATAGATGATTTTGGTACAGGATATTCTTCTCTGGCCTATCTGAAAAAACTGCCTGTAAATGAAATTAAAATAGATAAATCATTTGTCAGCGATATGCTCAAAAATGATAATGATGCTGTTATTGTTAAATCAATCATTGATCTTGGTCATAATTTAAGCCTTAATGTTGTGGCAGAAGGAGTGGAAGATAAAGAAACCGTTGCTCGTCTTAAATCATTGGGATGCGATGTACTCCAGGGGTATTATTTCAGCAAAGCCCTGAGTAATAAAGATTTCTTAAACTGGCTGCGAAAAAAAAAGAGTGGGGCTGGTTAGCTTTGTTTTAAAAATAGTTTCACAAAAAAGTGATCCATATTCCTCACAATCCATATTTTTAATTGACAAAATAAGATTTCTGACTGTATAAACTCTTTGCAAACATAAAGGTGCCTGATTAATTTATATCAAGTAAAATTGTATTAAATTTTCAGGGTAAAAGGAAAGACGGTGTAAATCCGTCACATACCAGCCATTGCCGTGATCGGGGA
>JAOZRI010000163.1 GCA_029940235.1 Desulfobacula sp.
ATTAGTTTGTCCGCATCAACCTTTTTTTTGGGGCTGAAGAAATCAAGTTCTGGCAAAGCCAGGGCCTAAAAATTATATTTATTTACTAATTTTTGTTTTATGCCCAAATAACTTATCAAGTCAAGGAATATCTGAATATTTGCCATAAGGTATGTATAAAAACAGTGTTTAAAATTTATTTTTCCTCACACTGGAAGGTCACAATTTAAAATTCCCCCACCCTTTATTCTTACTTGAGAACAGCATTACACAATAGAACAGCCACTCAGGATGTCGACCGCTTCCCAAGTTACTGACCTGGGAAATAGCCTTAAGATAGTTAAAAAATCGGCTCACTATTTTTTGCGCAGTCTTTGAATGGACAGTTTTACACTTTGCTGAAGCCTTGATATGGATTCTGCTAAAACTGCCAGTTCATCTTTTGATCGAATTTTAATCAAGGCATCCAGATCACCAAGACTGATCCGGTCAGTCATTTGAGACAAATATTTTATATTAGCTGTTAGTCTGCCGCCAAAAAGAAAAACAATAATGGCAATAATTATTATAATGACAGAAGTTGTAATGGCACTTTTCAAGGTTTCAGCTTTTGCAATTGCCATACTTTCAGTTTTCAACCGCTGCATGGGTTTGGTAAAATCATCAAGATAGGTTGTGGAGGCAATGTTAAACCTGGTTCCTGCGACATTAACACAAGCCATGTATTTGTTTTTAAAAGATTTGTCTTTTTCCTGCCATTGATAATATCCCTTTGAGGCTTGTTCACCTGTTACTGCTGTTAAAATTTTCCAGAATTCAGGAAAATTAACACCCAGGGGTTTTTCAAGCATGGCCATATCATCCAGTGCCGGTGCACAGATGTTGGGTCTGATATGGGCGCGGGTTCGCCATTTTCCATCCAACTCGTTCCCATATAAGGCGGTATATCCGCTTTTTCCAACTTTTTGAACTGCAATTTGTCTAAATTGCTCATCATTCATAAATTGTTCTTTTACAAGTTCCGGATGGGTATCAAGGTATAGTTTTACCTGTTTCGCAACAGACTGGGCAGTTTTCATGATATCATTTTCAGCCATTTCTTTGATGATACTGGTACCTTGTTTCCCAAATTGTTCTGCTGTTTTATTCAGTTGAAGAATCAGATAATAAGCCTGTGCCGCAAAGACGGCAATCAGGATAATCAAAAAGGAAAACAATTTAAAGCGTATGCCAAATCCTTTGAGCTTGGTTTGGGCTGCATCAGAAGGCTTTTGGCTGGTTTCTGGTTGTAGTGTGCTTGACTGGGAAGATATATTTGAGATGATTTCTTTTTTATGAACGATAATATGGTTATTGCATGATTTACATTTGAATTTGACTTTTGGAGCAGTAATTTTGTTTGGATCAATTCTATAAGTTGCACCACATTTATTACATGTTATCTTCATGGTATATCTCCTTTATATGGGGGTTAGGGAGCATTTTTTTTATTAATATTGTTTTATGACTTCCAGCATGATTTTTTGAAATTGCTGCTTTCCATCAGAATCATTAATTTCCAATGATATTTTTTCCAAAAGGTTGTACAGCATTTTATAGGGAAAATTTTCTCTGGATTTGTTAAATTCTTCTATTTTATCATCAATAACCAATGGAGCAATCGGGCCGATGCATCTAGAAAGTTCTTTTTCCAGTTTTTCCCAGAAAAGTGTAGGGATTTCAATAGAAGGGTGTGACAGGGTCTGGATCAGCTTAATAAGTTTTTTATCCTGTAATTTTTTTAGAACCCTGGTAAGTTGATCTGAATTTACATTCAATCTGGCTTTGAGTTTATCCAGGTCACGGTATTTATAAACCATGGCAATAACATACCACTCTGAAGGTGTCAGTGTTATTGATTCCTTCACCGGCAATAGTTCAATTGATTTACTGGTCATGGGTATCCCCCCTTAACGGTCAAAAAATGATAAAAGAAATTTAGGAAATTTGCTTTGCATGTCTGTGTCTTCTATAAAGGTATTAAATTCCATTTTTACCTGGGACACGCTGATATCATTGCTGCATTCGCAGATGTAAATTGTTTGATTCTTTTTATAAAGATAAATATATTCACTATGAGTATACAATAACAGATGTGAGCCTGGATCATTTTCCTTTAGTCGAACAATAATTTTGTCAAAATATCGTCTTTTTTCTTTTTTAATATCCGGGAAATAAACAGTTTTATTATTGTTGTGGATAATAACACTTTTTACAAAATGATTTTCACCTATAAATTTAAGTGCCGGTGGCCATTTAGAATTTAATTTCATAATTGAAAAATATCCCTGGTTTTCATAAATATCAAAATATCATTAGTCAGTATTTCTTTTTTGAACAACAATTCTATCCTGGCATTTATATTTTTATCTAGATATACAACTATAAAATTTTCACCGTCAAAGAATTCAAAATATTTAATATCGAATATTTCAGGAGAAAAACAAAAAGAGTGGGAATATTCATAAATAAGCACATGATCAATATTATATTTTACAGAAAAGACTCTTCTTATTTTATTAAGGTATTCCTTAGCATCATCTTTTCGTTTAGCACAATCAATTAAGAGAAAATTTATATCAGCATTGATGTTTTTTTCAGGTAAAATAATTTTTTCATCAAATTTAAAATCAAGTTCTTCCAGTAATGCCAACTGTTTTACAGCATCGATACCATAAACTCCTAAAAAATCAGCATAAACAATACTGCCGTTTGAAAATCCGATTTTGCCGACTACTGATTTTTCCCTGCTGAGTGCAATGGTGCCGCTGCTGTTATCATTATAGCAAACCTGCATCAGGCTGGTGATTGAAAAAGTTTTAAGCGTTCCGGCAAACATGATTTAAACAAACCACTATGGTTTTATAATCTCCTTGAAATGTTCCGGTTCAAAAGTCCATGTTGTGAACTTCCACCGATTAGATCCGTGTTTATTAATCCTTTTGAATCGACTAATCAGATAGCACTAATTCTCTGTTTACTGCGACTAAGCAGTATGTAATGCAAAAATTATGCCATATTCTGCAAAGATAGAGGAAGCTGATGCCATGCAGAAAATGGCATTTTCTTAATACAAAAGTAGTTGATTTCTTTTTGATCATGACAATTATTGATTGCAGTTTGACAAAAAAAGAACAGCTGGTATCTTTATTACAGGGCGTTTAGGATTATTTTATGCTCCATAAGGCTGATGGCTTTGATAATGCCTTGGCCTCCCCTCCCATGCATCCAACATGCCCTTTAAAAGAAATATATTTTCCGCTGCAATTTAAAAGAGGACATGATCAATCCAAATAGAATCAGTATTCCTCCTGTAAAGTGATATACAAAAAGACTCTCATTTAAGAACAGATAGGCAATTATAGAAGTGAATACAGGCAAAAGATACATAAATACAGATGCAATGGAAGCTCCTGCAGTTTTAACTCCAAAATTCCAGCAAAGATAGGCTAAAATTGAAGGAAATATACCAAGGTATAAAAAAATTATAATATTACCTGGCTTAAGTTCAAACCCTTTAAACAAAACAAATTCCCATAAATAAAAAGGTAATATACAAAGAACCCCAAAAAAAATTAACATTGCCAAAAAAGAGATTGGAGAGATATCAATAGGATTTTTTTTGAGCAGTACAGAATAAAATGACCATGAGGCAATGGAAAGAACAATAAGAAGATCTCCAGGATTAAAAGAAAGAGTGGATAACACCTGCCATGACCCTTTACTAATGATAATCAGTACTCCAATTATGGAAACTATTATGCCAAACGTCTGTAAAGCAAAGGGTTTTTTTCTATTCATTATCCAGGAAAATATTATAGTCATCACAGGCATTGTAGCAACTACAAGGGAAATATTTGTGGCACTTGTATATTGGGCTCCAAGATATAAAATTGAATTATAGGCTGCAACGCTTGGAATGGAGAGAAAAAACAGAAATCCAAGGTTCTGTCTAATTAATGGCATATCTTTTTTTAGATGGGGCACGGCAAAAGGAAAAAGAAAAATCAAAGCAAGAAACCAACGGTAAAAGGAGAGAGCCATGGGCTTGATTTCCATTACAACAGCTTTTGCAATAACTGTATTAATTGCCCAGAAAAAAATGGTCAGGGTCAACCCGGCATAGGCCAAAACCATTGGGGATATTTTATTTTTTTCTCTTTTCAAATCATACCATTGAATTCAACTACAATTTTCAGCAAACAGAAGGCAAACATCATGCAACAGATAAGATGGTGTTCTTTAACGTCTTTTTTTTCTTCTGACCACTCTTTTCTTCTTTCTCTTTGGTTTTGCTGCCTGTGCCATATTCTGTTTTGGATCCAACAGATTATTCTGGGTATATGAGCAGGATGCTCTGGGGCATTTAAGCCCTTTTCCACCATTGGATACTTCAATTTCTATTAAAAATGAATTTTTACATAAAGGACACTCAAAATGATAGGGTTTATCCCAGGAGACAAACCTGCAGTCAGGCTTTGTACATGAAAAAAACTCTTTGCCCTTTTCTGTTGTCTTGGAAACAATTTCCCCCTCTTTGCACATTGGGCAAGGCATGGTAAGATCTTTTTCAAGTGCAGCAATCTGAGCTTCTATGTCATCGTCTCCCCTGGATGCCTGCTCTTGTTTTTCATTCTCTATCTGTTTGAGTCTTGCCTCTTCTTCTTTTTTTGCTTTCTCTTCCTCTTCAAGTTTTAATTTCTCTTCCAAAGCCTTTAAGCGTGCTTCTTTTTCTGCCATTTCTGCTTCTCTTTTTTCCAACTCAGAAGCTTTTTGAGCCACATTTTGTGCTTCTTCCTGGGCTATTTGAAGCTGTTTTTCTCTTAGCTGAAGTTCCTCAAGCTTTTTTGCTGCCTCTTTGGCTGCTGCTTGAGCCTCTTGAATTTTTTCATCTTTTTTGGCAAGCTCTTGTGCAAGTTCAGCAGCTTTTCTGGTCTCCTCTTCAGTCTTTTTTATTTCTGCTTTTTTTGCTTCAATCTCCTCTTTTGTCGGGCCCTTATCAAAAACATCCTTAATTTTAAACTGTCCGGAAACCTCTGAACCAGTTTTTTTTCTTTTGCTGACAAGTTTTGACAAACGGTTCAAATTAGCTTTTTTAAGCTTTTGGGAAACTTCTCTGGATTGAGCTGGTGGAGCTGAAACCTTTCCTGAAACAATCTCTTTTGCCTTTTCCTGTGCTGCATCTTTAGTGACTGAAACGCCACGGCTTTTAAGGGTGGATTTAAAACTCTCCTTGGCAAAATCAAGACTTTTTCTTCCCTGATTAACCTCGTCATTCATCTGAAGTATAAAGGCAACTAGATTCATACCAGGCATACCAGGAAACATATTATCTAAAAAACCAACCATCATAAACGAGGGCATTTGTGCTTTTAACTCACCATTTGAGTCTGCGGAGATATATCCAGTACTAAGGACAGAGTCCACAGCCTTTTCCAGCATGGCATCTTTTTCAAGACCAATATCCACTAATTCATCAAGAAAAGAGTCTCTTGTATATCTTTCCGGCGGCGAATCTGCAAACTGTTTGATCTCATGCTCTCTCTCAATAATAAGAGTAATACATGATATATTTGATAGATTAAAAGACATCATTGCAGCGTTTGAGCCCACATCTAATAAAGCTGTGATTTCCTGTGCTAGAATCGCATCTAATTGATCTCTTACAAATGCTGGATCAAGTGTCTTGTTTTGTTCTTCATCCATCT
>JAOZRI010000562.1 GCA_029940235.1 Desulfobacula sp.
ATTGTTTCAGGAATGATGACCACTATCCATGCCTACACAGGTGATCAGCGCATACTTGATTTTCCCCATAAAGATTTACGCAGGGCAAGGGCTGCCGGGTTATCCATGATCCCAACAACCACAGGTGCTGCCAAGGCTGTTGCACTGGTACTTCCCGAGCTTGAAGGCAAACTCAATGGCCTCTCTGTCCGGGTCCCGACTCCAAATGTTTCCATGGTGGATTTTGTTGTAACAACTGAAAAACAAGGACTTGTAAAAGAGGATATTAACAGTGCCCTTGAACTGGCATCAAAAGAGAATTTAAAGGGTATATTAGGGTATTGTGATATTCCCCTTGTCTCCATTGATTTCAACTCAAATCCTCTCTCTTCAATCGTGGATGCAGGCTGCACTGATGTTATTAATGGCAATATGGTAAAGATCTATTCATGGTATGATAATGAAGCTGGATATTCCAGTAGAATGATTGATCTTGCAATAATGGTTGGCAGCACACTATAATTTTGGAGGGACACAAAATGAGCAGAATACCTTTAATAGCCGGTAATTGGAAAATGTATAAGACAGGCCCTGAGGCTGTTGAAACTGCACTTGACTTGGAAAAGCTCTGTCTGGATATTACAGATGTGGAAGTCATGATAGCACCGACCTATCTAAGCCTGCCCCTTGTTGCAACTGCTTTAAGAGATTCCAATATAAAAGTAGGGGTTCAAAATCTCTATTTCGAGGAACAGGGAGCATTTACAGGTGAAGTTTCAGCTCAGATGACAAAAGCTGCCGGAGCAGAATATGCCATTATTGGACATTCAGAAAGACGGCAGTATTTTGGAGAAACTGATCTGTCAGTAAGCAAAAAGATCAAGGCTGCCATACAATCCAATTTAAAGCCTGTATTGTGTATAGGAGAAACTGAAGCCCAAAGAGATGAACAAAAAACATTTTCAATACTTGACAAACAGGTGTCAAATGGGTTAAAAGGCTTGAGTTTTGATGAACTTGAAAACTTGGTTCTTGCCTATGAACCTGTATGGGCAATTGGCACTGGAAAGACAGCAAGTGTTGATCAGGTTGATGAAGTTCATCAATATCTGCGTTCTCTGCTTGAAAAATTATTTTCAAAAGATTTTTCAGGCAAGACAAGGATATTATATGGTGGTTCTGTGAACCCGGACAATGTAAAAGAGTTAATGGGTATCAAGGATGTTGATGGAGCTCTTGTTGGTGGAGCAAGCCTTGATGCAGAAAAATTTATAAACATTATTAAATATAGAGACCTTTAAATAATATGACAAGTATAATGGTCGCATTACATGTTACATTTTGTATCCTTTTGATTTTAATTGTACTGCTTCAAAGCGGGAAGGGTGCAGAAATGGGAATCTCCATGGGAGGTGGTTCTGGTCAGACACTTTTTGGTGCAGGAGGTCCTGCCACTATTTTGACTAAAATCACCACTGCAGTTGCCATACTTTTTATGGTAACTTCCCTTACCCTGGCGTATATGTCAGGTCATCAGTCAGATAGCTCAGTTATGAAAGATGGCGCTATTCCTGTTGAACAGACAAAATAATTTT
>JAOZRI010000563.1 GCA_029940235.1 Desulfobacula sp.
CCCCTGGTAGTCAGGGATGAAATAATTGGTATAATTGTCGTACAAAGCTATACAAACGCAAATTTATATACTGAACAGGATTTGGAGGTTTTGAGTTCTATATCAGATCAGGTGGCTGTTGCAATCGACCGAAAAAGCACCGAGGATGAATTGAGTAAAAGTGAAGAGAAATTTAGAACGGCATTTAAGACAAGTCCTTATGTTATTACTCTGACAAGAGTTGAAGATGGTGTTTATGTTGATATAAATGATGCATTCACAAATTTATTAGGATATTCGCCAGAGGAAGTAATCGGGAAATCTTCAGTGGAGCTTAATATCTGGAACGATTTAAAAGATAGAGATCGATTGGTATCGGGATTAAGAAATAATGGACTTGTGGAAAATTTACAAGCTGATTTTATAGGTAAGGATGGGCAAATTATCAATGGCTTAATGTCTGCTCGTACTTTAGATATAGAAAATAAAAAACATCTGCTTTCTGTGACACAGGATATGACAAAATTCAAGAAAATTGAGCAGGAAAGACTTGATCTTGAGATTCGGCTCCAACAAGCCCAAAAGATGGAAGCTATAGGTACTTTGGCTGGTGGAATTGCCCACGATTTTAATAACATCCTGTCTGGTATATTTGGATATTCTCAATTAGCGTTGTTGAAAATTGACAATCCAAAAAAAGTTAAAAATTGTATCGAGCAAATAGATAAAGGATCAAAAAGGGCTGCTGAACTTGTCAAGCAGATTTTAACATTCAGCAGGCAGGATATATATCAAAAACAGCCACTTCAAATTTCTGTTACAATCAAAGAGGCGCTTCAGTTATTAAGGTCATCAATACCTGCTTCCATTGAAATAAAAAAAAGGATCGTTTCAAAGTCAGTAGTTTTAGCTGACCCCATTAAAATCCATCAACTGGTAATAAATTTATGTACAAATGCCTACCATGCAATTGGGGAAAATAATGGCAGTATAATAATTTCTTTGACTGATAAAAAAATACAAGAAGAGGACAACGCACTAATCCCACCCGGTGGTTATCTTGAGTTGGAAGTAACCGATACTGGTTCCGGTATGGACAAATCCATACTGGAAAAAATATTTCATCCCTACTTTACAACTAAGAAAGTCGGGCAGGGAACAGGTCTTGGGCTGGCGCTTGTTAAAGCCATCGTAAAAGAACATGAAGGATTTATTTCAATAAATAGTGTGCCTGGCCAGGGAACGAGTTTTTTTATTAACTTCCCTGTTTTTCAAAGAAAATCTGTTCGACCATCATCAACTCTGAATGATACTACATCCGTTGATGGAAATGAGAGAATAATGGTTGTTGATGACGAAAAGGCCATCAGGGATATCTCTGAAGAAATTATTAAGAGTCATGGTTATGATGTCAGCACATTTGAAAATGGATCTGATGCCCTTGATGCTTTTGAAAAAGATCCCCATAAATTTGATTTGGTAATTACTGATATGACGATGCCGAAGATGTCAGGTGATAAGTTGGCGATCGAGATACTTAAAAAGAATCCTGATATCCCTGTATTACTCTGCACAGGGTTTAGTGAAACTCT
>JAOZRI010000164.1 GCA_029940235.1 Desulfobacula sp.
CATCAATAAATCCTATGGCAAGGTAGAAGCAGTTAAGGATGTTTCCCTTGAAATAAATTCAGGAGAATTTTTCACCCTGCTGGGTCCATCTGGCTGTGGAAAAACAACATTGCTGCGTATGATTGCCGGTCTGGAACTCCAGGACTCGGGCAGTATCATTCTGGAAGATGAGGATATCACTCGACTACCTGCCATTAAGCGGCCGATCAATACTGTTTTCCAGAGCTATGCCCTTTTCCCCCATCTTAATATTTTTGAAAACATTGCCTTTGGTCTTCGTTCCAGAAAAATTGCTGAAAAGGAAATAAAAACCAGGGTTCAAAAAACCCTGGATATGCTGGAGCTTGAGACAATGTCGACCCGGTATCCCCATCAGCTTTCCGGAGGCCAGAACCAGCGGGTGGCACTTGCCAGAGCCTTGGTCAACGAACCCAAGATACTCCTTCTGGATGAACCTATGTCAGCTTTGGATGCCAAATTAAGGGCCCAGGTCCAGGTAGAACTTCGGCGGTTACAGCAAAAACTGGGGCAGACATTTATACTGGTCACTCATGATCAGGATGAAGCGTTGGTTGTATCGGACCGGATTGCGGTAATGAAGGATGGAAAAATCATCCAGTTCGGTACTCCCGAAGAGGTCTATGATTTACCCCAAAATAAATTTATTGCCCAATTTCTCGGAGCGGCAAATCTTCTTGACGGCAAATTCCATGACGGGATGTTCCATACAGATATCGGCCCCCTTGAGCTGGAAGGGCCTCCTCCCTGGGAGAGCGGTGTAGCTGCCATCAGGCCTGAATGGATAAAAATTTCAGATACAAAACCTGAAAAAAATGGTGTCAAAGCAACGGTCAGTGAAATCATTTATCGTGGCACAAACCTGGATCTCTGGTTTGAACCGGGCTCACTAAGGGTCAGGAGCAGTACCTATAAAAATTTTAAGATCGGTGATGAACTCTGGCTTGATCTGGCACCAGAAGAATTGGTGGTGCTTAATGAATAAACTAATGATCTGGTATGGTGAACTGCTCACCCAGAAGCACCTTATTAAAAGAGGGGCATTGTTCCTAAGTCCGGGCATGCTCTGGCTGATAATTTTTATAGTCCTTCCAGGCTTGATACTGATCCTTGTCAGCTTTGCCGGCAGAGGTGCCTATGGAGAAATTGTATGGGAATACAGCCTGGATAATTATAAACAACTCATGGGGTATGGTATATTCGGATGGACGGCGGATTATATTATTATTCTTCTACGTTCCGTATGGGTCGCCATTGTCACCACAGGTATAGCCGTTGTTCTTTCTTATCCCTTATGCTTTTTTATTGCAAGAAAGCCTGAAAGAACCCGGTATATGTGGCTCACGCTGGTTATTATTCCTTTTTGGACCAATATGGTCATCAGAACCTATTCATGGTTCCTGATTTTAGCCCCGGAACTGCCCTTTGCAAAACTGGCAGCCTGGCTTAAGATTATCTCACCGGGAATGGCCCTTTATCCCAGTGCGTTTGCCGTTTATCTGGGCATGATTTCCATGTTCCTGCCCTTTGTGGTCCTGCCGCTTTTCTCCAGTATTGAACGTCTGGACTGGACCCTGGTTGAAGCTGCACAGGATCTTTATTCATCCAACATACGAATTTTCATACATGCCATTTTACCCCAGACCCTTCCCGGGCTGTCTGTGGGGATTATTCTTACCTTTGTCCCGGCCATGGGGATGTTTGTGGTTCCGGATCTTTTAGGCGGTGCGAAATATATGCTGGTGGGCAACCTGATCCAGCAGCAGTTCGGGGCCAGCCGTGACTGGGCCTTTGGTGCGGCAATCAGTATGGGGCTGATGGTCTTGACCATGTTCAGCCTCTATCTATACAGGAAAAAAAATAAGGACATGAATCTATTATGAAAAAGATTAATCTGCTGGTGAGTGTCATAGCCTATGGAATAATGGCATTTTTATATCTTCCTTTGATCGCTGTAGCATTTTTTTCCGTGAATAATACAAAATACGGCCTTGCCTGGAAGGGATTTACATTGGACTGGTATATAAAACTGTTTCATAATGAGATGATACTTCAGGCTGGCTTGAATACACTGATTCTGGCCATTGTATCAACCATTGTTGCCACAATACTGGGAACAGCACTTGCCATAGGTATGGACCGGTTTCCCTGGCCCAAAAAAATGAATACAGTCCTGGATCTTATTTTGCATCTTCCTGTGGTCATACCGGATATCATCCTTGCCGCAGCCCTGGTGGTCGCATTTGGATTTTTACGTTCCGTATCATCTTTGTTTGAACCGGGTCTCTTCAATATGATCATTGGTCACATTACTTTTCAGGTGGCCTTTGTAACGCTTGTGGTTCGCAGCCGGCTGATCAGCATCGGCAAAGATATAGAAGAAGCTGCAAGGGATCTTTATGCCACCACCTCGTATCTTTTATGGAAAATCACCCTGCCGCTGTTGATGCCGGGCATTATAGCCGGTGCTATGCTTGCGTTTACTTTATCTCTTGATGATTTTGTGATCAGTTTTTTTACAGCGGGTCCGCAGTCGGTAACTCTGCCATTGTATATTTTTGCAGCAGTCAGAAGAGTTGTCACCCCCGAAATACATGCTTTATCAACTTTGGTGTTACTTGCTACAATACTTCTTGTATTTGGCATGGAACGGTTCACAAGAAAAATGAATACAAAATAAATGTTGTTTTACAAGGTTGTTACACTAATAATTAAATTATAAAGGAGAAGAAAATGAAGAAATTAATGTTACTTGTTACAGCGGCAATGATTTTACTGTCAGGAACCGCATGGTGCGGCAGTGGAGAATTAACAATATTTGCATGGTCTG
The DNA here is from genome assembly GCA_029940235.1 of Desulfobacula sp. GTDB lineage: Bacteria > Desulfobacterota > Desulfobacteria > Desulfobacterales > Desulfobacteraceae > Desulfobacula. The sequence continues at coordinate 2,849 of JAOZRI010000164.1, forward strand.
AATACATGGATGAAGTTAATTTTCCAAAGGAATTTGAAAAAGCCACAGGCATCAAGGTAAATCTTCACTTCTATGAATCAAACGAAGAAATGGCGGCAAAACTGCAGGCAGGTGGATTAGGACTATATGATATCATTATTCCGTCTGATTATATTGTTCCAAGCCTTATACACTTGAATCTTCTTACTCCCCTTGACCATTCAAAAATACCCAATTTGAAAAACCTGGGTAAAAAATTCGCTAGTCCAGACTTTGATCCGGGCAATAAATATTCAGTTGGATGGCAGTGGGGAACTGTTGGGCTGATGTATAACAAACAAAAAATAAGCAAAGCAGATGTTCAATCTTGGTCTGTTGTATATGATCCCAAAAAAGAAGCCGGAACCTTTTACATGATGGATAATGTCAGAGAAACGCTGGGAATCACCTTATTGTATCTGGGCTATGATTTTAACTCAACAAATATAAAGGAACTAAAAGAAGCTGCTGACCTTCTTGTCGCCACTAAAAAAAGAGAAGCCTGCCTGGGATTTAAGGGCGGCGTTGGCGGCAAAAATGATGTCATATCCGGTATAGCAGCAGCAGCAGTGGTTTACAATGGGGATTCTATCCAGACGGTCTCCAAGGAACCCGAAAAATATGGGTTTATCATCCCTAAAGAAGGCAGTACAATCTGGATAGATAACATGTGCATCCCTGCCAATGCACCAAATCTTGATGCTGCGTACAAATGGATTAACTGGGTACTTGATCCCAAGGTGGGGGCTTCCCTTTCAAATTATAATCATTTTGCAACTCCTAATGAAGCAGCCATACCGTATCTTTCCAAAGAAGACTTAAACAATTCGGGTGTTTGGCCCACCCCGGAAATTATCAAAACCCTTCACTATGTGAAAGATCTTGGAAAAGATAATAAAATCGTTGACCAGGCATGGACAAGGGTAAAATCCCATTAAGTATTGCAGCAGATAAAAAGATAATGATACAGGTGACAGATATTTATCTGTCACCTTCTATTTTGATCTATCATTAGCATGTTCTAATTTAAGGAAAACAAAGTTTATGAGCACAATATTGGGGACAGCCCCGATTCATGATGATTCCAGGATGATAGGAGAGAGGATCATTCTACTTTCAATAAGAGGTTTATGAATGGAAATAAATGATAAAAAAATAATCGTAAATGCCAATATCATTACCATGGCAGAGGAGAATCAACGGCATCAGGCCCTTGCCATAAAAGATGGGATTATCGCGGCTTTGGGGGCGGAATCGGAAATTGCCCATCTGATTGACCAAGGTTTCTCCAAAGAAGATTTTAAGGGCAGAACCATCCTGCCTGGATTTATTGACACACATGAGCATCTGATGGCCACAGGTTTTCAGGAAACATCCGTACATCTGGACACGGTTAAAAGCATTGATGAGATCCTGGAACTCATGTCTGAACGTGCAGGAATGACCCCAGAAGGTGACTGGGTCTATGGAAGTTATCTTAATGAACAAAATATTAGAGAAAAAACCATGCCGCCAAAGGAGGATCTCGACCGTGCCGTTCCGAATCATCCGGTATTTATTACACATGTCACCCGCCACATGTGTGCTTTCAATACAAAGGCACTTGAGATATTGAACCCTCCCCTTGACCTGGAAGGTCTTGATAAAAAAAGCGGCAGCCCCACTGGTGTGATCCGGGATCCCGGGATACTAACTTTTGTTTATCCGACAATGAGCAAAATTACAACAGATGATAACAAGTTCAACCAGATCTTCGCCGCAGCCAACATGGCCTTGAACAAAGGGATTACAACTATTCATGCTCTGGATGGTGGAGACCTGGGTCAGGGAGATATGCTAGTTATCTGCAATAATCTGCACCGATTACCGGTGCATGTGGTTTGTTATAACCAGACCATGGATATCAAAGAGGTTAAGGATCTTGGTTTACCTCGTATTGGCGGGTGCATCTGTGCCGATGGCGCTTTTGAAGTACATACGGCCGCACTTTTCGAACCCTATTTTGATGAACCCGAAAATTATGGAGCTCTCACCTATTCACAGGAAGAGATGGATGAATTCATCCTGGCCGCCCATGGCGAAGGCTTTCAAATCGCCGTACATTGTGAGTCGGAAAGATCCATTGAACAGGTACTGTGGGCCATGGAAAAAGCCCTTACAAAATTGCCTCGAAATGATCACCGGCATAGAATCGAACATTTGGAACTGCCTACATTCAATCAGATCCAACGTATGGCGGAATCAGGAATTATGGCCTCAATGCAGCCCGCTTTTATCCCCCCCTTTATCGGTGAAAAAGATATGGGTTTTTATGAGGCACTACTGGGCAAAACACGTCTTAAACGCGTTCATCCCTATCGCAGTATTCTTGATGCAGGTGTCCCCATTAGCGGTGGATCAGACAGCCCTGTAACTCGTTATGACCCTCTTAAAGGAATCCAGGCAGCGGTTAATCACCCCAACCCTTTACAACGAGTAAGTGTTTTTGAAGCCATGCAAATGTTCACTTCAACTGCTGCCTTTAGTGCATTTGAAGAAAATGAGAAAGGAACTTTGGAAACCAAAAAATTTGCAGACCTGGTTGTCCTGGAAAATGATCCGTTTAACGTACCAACTGATCAAATAAAGGATATCGATATCCATAGTGTCTTTGTAAAAGGCAAACAGCATTTTGTAAACAATATATCGGATTTTGGATAGCAGAAAAGTAGTAAGGAATCATCATGTCACAAATAATAGGATCAAATCCACGCAGGGATAAATTCAGAATGCCAGGTGAGTTTGAACTTCATGCAAAGTGCTGGATGCTCTGGCCT
>JAOZRI010000564.1 GCA_029940235.1 Desulfobacula sp.
GAAAAAATAATGGTTTTTTCTTTACCGATTGTTTTAATGATATTCCTGATTTCAGCAATCTGATTGGGATCAAGTCCTGAAGTTGGCTCATCAAGGATCAAAATTTCAGGATCAGTCATCATGGCATGGGCAAGGCCGACTCTCTGTTTCAAACCTTTGGAAAGATTTGCAATGGGGCGTGACATGATGGAAGAAAGCCCGCAAAGATCTGATAACTGCAAAAATCTGTCATGGCGTTGTTCTTTATCATTCATCCCTTTTATTTTGGCAACATACTCAAGGTAATCAAAAACCAGCATATTATGATATAAAGGGGCGGATTCAGGTAGGTAGCCAATTAAAGATTTAATCTTTATTGTATCTGCGGGCATGTTAAAATTTTTTATTTTTATTGTGCCTGCATCTGGCCTGAAATAGCCTGTTAACATTCTTAATGTTGTGGTCTTTCCTGCACCATTAGGACCAAGCAGGCCGAGAATTTCACCTTTTTGGATAGTCATGCTGATGTTATCAACAGCACAAAAATCTTTAAAATACTTGGTTAGGTTCTGAACTTCAATCAATGTTTCCTCCTACAGTATTATAATGGATGTGGGGTTGAGTGTTGATCTTTGAAACACTCTAACCATAAATTGGATTTTGAAATATTAAAATTCCTCAAGAATTCTACTTTTTTCTAAAAATTCAGTCAGCTCTTTCTGGGTTTTTTTACAGGCAAACACAGCTTTTTCCATTCGTTTGCAAAAAGGATCATTTTTGCCAAGAAGGTTTGTAGCGTCTTTATAAAGTGTTCTGCCCTGGTCAAAATGATTGATAATATTTTTTTGCAATATTTTTCTCTCTTTATGTCTTGCTTTTTCAGCTTTGATTATGGATTCAAGTTTCTTTATGGAATATTCCACAAGGGCATCTCTGGGGGTATCATAAGCCTGGGAAATAGCTTCAAGGGCTTCTATGGTTTTGCGGCTTAAGACATAGGTTTTCTGTCTTCTCTGGATTTTTTTAAATTGTCTGATTTTGATTGTCTTTGCAAGGGTATCCAAAGCATCAAGGTCTTCTATAATATGGTCAAAGAGAGATTTTTGTTTAATGCCAAGATGAATGGCAACAAGCCCGATGGAGTCAATGGCTTTTTGTGAAAGTTTGAAGGTTGCCCTGACAGATTGTTTGCCTCGTAAATCAAACATTGTTGATCCAATTGTTGAATCAAGGAATTGATCATCTATTTTTGGCATGCTGTCCCCCCTTAATACACCATATGATTAATATGGCAACATTTAAAATAGTAATGAAACCATATTTTGTTCTAAATATTACAATAAAAGAGTATTATAATCAATTAAAAATTGGAGAAAAATAGAAAGATTACTTAAAGATAATATTAGGCTTAAAACAAGAACAATGCTTTATTGGATATGATTTATTCCTTTATTGTAAATTGAGTAATCATAAAAATAATTTATGGGGATATGGAGAGGTTAGAAGACTATAGTGCCATGCTCCTCTGGGACCTTTCAATAATAATTTTGTGGATGTAGAGAGCAGCTATTATCAGTCCTCCACCTA
>JAOZRI010000165.1 GCA_029940235.1 Desulfobacula sp.
ACCTATATTTCCGACCCGGAATGGGCAAAATTCTATAAGGATGCAACTATCCCCCATGGGCCTCAAAAAGCCCCGGAAAAAAGCAATGAATTGTGGGATCAACATTTAAAATCCCGGTTTAAAAAAAGTAACTCCCACCTGTTGACTGCTGATTTTATTCAAAACTCTGCCCGTCAATATTACGGTCAGATTTCGTTAATCGACCAGAGCATCGGCCAGATTGTTCAAACCTTGGAAAAAAGAGGTATTGCCGATAACACCTGGATTGTCTATTCTGCCGATCATGGTGAAATGATGGGGGATTATAAACTAATGGAAAAACAGGTTTTTTATAAGAATGCGTTACGAGTTCCGACTATTATTCGTCCTCCGAAAGCTGTTTCACCCAAGAGGATTGATGATATGGTTGAAGGAATTGATCTACCCGCCACGATTCTGGATATTGCAGGGGTCGAACCGCTTCCACGATCGTCCGGGCAGTCCCTGATACCGCTTTTAAATGGCGGAAAGTCAAAAAAAGAATTTGCCTTCAGCGAGTTATCTCAATTGGTAAAGAAAAAAGTCGGCTCAAGCGATAAAAAGAAACGATGGAATTTTGTCAGTGTTGCCAATCAACGATACCGGTTGACATACGAGACAACAACAAAAACGCCATGTGAATTCTTTGACATGCTAGAAGACCCGGACGAGCTGCATAACCGGATCAATGATTCGGCGGTTAAAAAATTTTGTGATGACATGATCAAAGACCTGATATTGCCACATATGAGTGCTTGAGGGACGAAATGCAAATGGTACAGGACATATTAATCAAACCGGCCGGTCCGGATTGCAATCTGGTCTGCACCTACTGTTTCTATCTGAAAAAAAAAGCTTTGTTCCCTGAATCAACCCGGCACCGCATGTCTGATGATGTGCTGAATTTTTTGATCAAAGGAGTCATGCTCGATTCAGGCAACCCGGTATCTTTTGGCTGGCAAGGAGGAGAGCCAACTTTGATGGGGATCAAATTTTTCCAAAAAGCCATTGACTGTCAGATAAAATACGGCAGGGGGCAATCCGTGGGCAACGGCCTTCAAACAAATGGATTGCTCATTGATCGGGACTGGGCATATTTCCTGGAAAAGTACAAGTTCCTGGTGGGACTTTCCCTGGATGGCCCAAAGCATATTCACAATAAATACCGGTTGGATCATAACGGCAGGGGAAGCTGGGACAAGGTGGTTTATTCTGGAAAACTGCTACAGGACAAAGGTGTGGCAGTGAATGCATTAACTGTTGTTAATGACTATTCTGTTCAATTCCCAGAAGAAATTTATAAGTTTCACAAATCTGGCGGATTTTCCTATATGCAGTTTATTCCCTGTGTGGAAACCAGCCCCAGTGATCCTGAAAAGGCAGCTTATTTTTCAGTTTCCTCTATTGCCTATGGAAAATTTCTCTGTAAATTATTTGATCTGTGGAGAGGTGATTTTAAAAATGGTGAACCCACTACTTTTATTCGTCTGTTTGATTCACTGTTTTACTCTTATGTTGGCCTGGTACCACCTGATTGCAGCCTGAAACAAACCTGTGGTAATTATGTGGTGGTGGAGCATAATGGCGATGTTTTTTCATGTGATTTTTTTGTGGAGCCAAAATTCAAACTGGGAAATGTTCTGCACGATAATGTGTCAAAGATGCTCAACTCGAAAAGACAACTTTACTTTGGCAAGTTAAAGAGACAATTACCTGAAGAATGTCAAGTCTGTGCATGGCTACCGCAATGCTATGGAGGATGTACAAAGGACCGTATCCGTGACAAACAGGATCAGGGAGTCAACCATTTTTGTTCAGCTGTTAAAACTTTTTTAACCCATGCTGATCCTTTTTATCGCCGCCTTGCAGATGCCTGGGTACAAAAGCAGGCAGCAGCAGCTCAGAACCAGTCAACTATGGCCCATGCGGCTTACCCGAAGATCAGGCGCAACTCCCTATGCCCCTGCGGTAGCAACAAAAAATTTAAGAAATGCTGTGGTACAGTTTGATTAAAAGCAATCTCCTAACAGGGTTGTTAAATAAAAAAGCTTGACAAAATAAAATCATGCAGATAAAGATATATAGAATTGGTGTTATAGAACAGTGTATAAGATAAGCTCTGAATAGTGATCAAAATTATAGAGATACTATCTACAAAGTTGTAACTTTACACATGAAAATAGTGAGGAAAATATGAATAAAGACTATCCTGTTATTGAAGCTGATTTATTAATTATCGGTGGAGGCAGTGCCGGTGTTATGGCTGCAATCAGGGCCAAGGAGTTGGATCCGAATCAAAAAGTCGTAGTTTTTGAAAAAGGAGACATGAAATACTCCGGGTGTATTGCCAGGGGGATGGATGCCCTGAATATTGTGGCCGTCCCTGGGATATCAACCCCGGAACTCTATGTGGAATCCAACCGCATTGCCTGTGAGGGTATTATGGATGAGCCGGTTAATTACCGGATGGCAGAACGAAGCTGGGAGATGATGAAAAAACTGGAATCCTGGGGAATATTTTTCCCCAAAGATGACAATGACCAGTATGATATCCTCCAGGTTCATCCCAAGGGTAAATTTTGTGTTACCATGAAAGAGCCGGAACTGAAAACCATCCTGGCTAAAAAAGCTGTGGATCTTGGGGTGAAGATTGTCAACCGGACCATGGCAATGCGCCTTATCAAAGATGGGGAACGGGTATCAGGTGCCATTGGAATGAATGTCCGCTCGGGTGAAATTATTGTCTGCAAGTCTAAAACCGTTATTCTCACCTCGGGTGGAACAGCAAGATTTGGACTTCCGGATAATGGTCATCTTTACGGTGTCTATGATTATCCCGGTAACACAGGTGACGGTTATTGCCTGGCATATCGTGCAGGTGCTGAATTGAGCGGCTTTGAGTATACCCTTGTATATTATATTGTAAAAGATATTAATGCCCCTCTTCTTTATATTACATTAACCCGTGGTGCAAAGCTCTTTAACGCATTTAATGAACGTAGAGACAAGGCTCATCCTTCAATCAGAAGCATGTTTAATGAGCATGTCATGAATGACAGCGGTCCCATGCGGATTAACATGAACCATCTTCCTGAAGATAAAATCAAGGAGATTGAAGACCTTCTTTTTACAACAGAACGGCCAGCCTGCGAGCGGTTTTATGAAGGCCGAGGGATTGATTTTCGGACCGGTGAAATTGAATTATGGCCCACGGAGGTGTTTTTATGCGGAGGGCATGGACTGACAGGTGTGAGAGTAAACGAAAATGCGGAAACTGCTGTTCCAGGGCTTTATGCTGCCGGTGACACCTCGCTTGTGGCACGGGGACATTTATCAGGGGCTTTTACTTTTGGAGAGATATCTGCCGAGAGTGCCACCGAATTTGCATCTGGAAATGATGATGTTTCCTTAGATGAAAAGCAGATCAATGATTTTATAAATGAAAGAGATTCCAGGTTAGCTCAAAATAGTAATGGAATTGCCATTGAGGAGTTTGAGTATAAAGTCAGGCGGATGATCAGTGATTATATTAAACCGCCTAAAAATGAGTATAAGCTGGACCGGGCCCTGTGGTGGATGAATCGGTTTCGTGAGGAGCTGACGACAATGGTCCGTGTTCAGGATGTGCATGACCTTTTTAAATTATTTGAGGTGGAAAATATCATTCAATGTGCCACTTTAAGCGCCCTTGCTTCCAAGGAGAGAAAGGAAAGCCGCTGGACACCCTGGCATTACCGGACTGATTATCCAGAAACCAATGAACAGGAGTGGAAAAAGCATATTGTGTTGAGCCAGGGAGAAAGATTTGAGGATGTGAAAATTTCCTATGCGCCCATCATTCGAATGGATAAGGAGGCATAACCAATGGGATTAAATCTATTAGAAGCTTTATCTGATAATATTGTTATTGATACTGATAAATGTGTGTTCTGCAGTATTTGTGTAAACACCTGTATATTGGATAATTTGAGAATGAAACTGGCACCCTGCCGTCAAGCATGTCCATTAGGCGTTAATTGTCAGGGGTATGTGCAATTGATTGCCAGGGGTGAAGAGAGCAAGGCAATGGAACTTTTAAGACAGGACTTACCGTTTCCCGGGATTCTTGGACGTATATGCTCTCATCCCTGTGAAGAAAAATGCCATAGAAAAGAACAAGAGGGAGAAGCGGTTGCAATTCGTCATCTCAAGCGATATATTGCAGATCAATTCACAGGGGAAAAAATCCCTCTTCCAGAAATACTGCCAGATACAGGCAAAGACGTAGCAATAGTTGGATCAGGGCCGGCCGGAATGATGGCAGCCTGTGATCTCAGAACCCATGGTCATAGTGTAACAATTTTTGATTCTGAAAAAGAGCCCGGAGGAATGCTGCGCTGGGCAATTCCAGATTTCAGGCTTCCCCAGTCTATATTAGACAGGGAGATGGAACTGCTGGTTGACATGGGGGTTTCTTTTCAATGCAATGTAACCATTGGTAAAGATAAAAGTATGGAAACACTTAAAAATGAGTTTGATGCTATTATTGCCGCCACAGGTTGTCCTGGACACGGCATGCTCCATATTGACGGAGAAGAAAACCCTGGAGCTTACCATGGCCTGCCGTTTCTTAAGCTTGTCAGGGAAGGCAAAATCCTTGAAATCGGCAAAAAAATAGTTGTCATCGGCGGTGGAAATGTAGCTGTGGATTCGGCGCAAACAGCGCTCAGGCTTGGAGCAGAAGAGGTCACCATGGTCACCCTTGAATCCAACAATGAACTCCCTGCATTTCCCGAGGCTATTAAAAGTGCTGCAGCAGAAGGAATCAAGTTTCAGTATTCCTGGGGAAATCCAAAACTTAATTTTAGTGATGAACAGTTAATTGGAATTGATTTTCAGCGCTGTGTGCAGGTTTTTGATAACTGCGGCTGTTTTGCTCCCAGTTTTGATGATTGCCAGTTGCATTATATGGATGTGGACACTGTCATTATTGCCATTGGCCAGCAGGCGGATAAAGTATTTTTGGAATCTTCAGGTTTGATCCAAAATTCTGAAATGGTAGTTGATCCTCTTACTCTTCAATCCAAAGATGAAAAAATCTTTGTGGCTGGTGATATTCAAACCGGACCATCCTCTGTTATTCATGCAATGGCAAGCGGCCAAGAGGCAGCAGAATCAGTCAATCGATTCCTTAATGGAGAACATTTACGGTTTGGCCGCCAATATCCAGGTCCCATTGAAACTCAATTTGATATTGATACAAGCATGGGCTCTGTCGACAAACGCATCATTATTGATGAACATTGCTCAACAGGGAAAGGGGATTTTCAGGAGATTGAATTGTCTATAAGTCAGGAAGCAGCCCGCAAAGAAGCAAAACGATGCTATTCTTGCGGACAGCCTTTTGGTAAATTTAGAACCTGCTGGTTTTGCCTGCCCTGTGAGGTGGAATGCCCCAATGATGCACTTGAGGTGAAGATACCATATTTATTAAGATAATTCTTTGAATAAGCATAAATTTAGGAGGATAATATGATTAAAAAAGTCGGTTTTATTGGACTTGGAGCAATGGGCAAAGGCATGGCGTTTAACCTGCTGAATGCAGGGTTTGATTTGAGCGTTTACGACTTAAATCCGGAGATCCTGGAGACGTTTGT
>JAOZRI010000565.1 GCA_029940235.1 Desulfobacula sp.
GCCTGGAATGGATTTCTTCGATTGTACAATCTGTTTCAATTTATTCCACACTCATATTTTATAACCGGACAGGATATGGCAAATGGTGTTGCATACCAAGGATTCAGGGATGCAGATATAGAAGACGTTTCCGGGACTAAAAGTGAGTGGGATGAAGTTATTGAGTTAAGTGACCCTGCATTTTATGAGCTGATAAAAAAAATGGCTGAAATGAACTGCCATGTCCCGGAAGCAGGATTTGAGCTTGTTGATGAAAAAGGAGAAATTATCGCAGAAGCGGAACTGGGTTGGATTGAAAAGAAAGTGGCTTTTTTATTATCCCGCCAAATTGAATTTACATTGATATTTCAACAGGCAGGCTGGGAAGTTGCTGTGATAGATGAAGTTTTAGATGATACAAAAAAATATATCAGCTTGCTAAGTGATTAGGAGAAAAAAATATGGCCGGTCCTATAAAGAAAATTAAAGTGGCGATTGCTTCTGACTTTTTATTATCATTTTCAAAAATACCCAGAAAACAGCAGGCTAAAGTCATGGATTTTGTCACAAAATTCAGGTCAAATCCAAATCTGCCGGGTATTAACTATGAAAAAATTATAAACACAAAAGATAAAAATATGCGATCGGTTCGTATTGATCAATCCTATAGGGGAATTGTGCTTAAACCTGACAAAGGAAATGTTTATGTACTTCTCTGGGTGGATCATCATGATAAAGCATATAAATGGGCTGAAAATAAGTCTTATAAAATACATCCTGAGACGGGTAGTTTACAAGTCATCGAGGTGGAAAAGGCTGACAAAGAAACGCCAATCGACCATGATACAAAACAAAAATTATTTGATAATATTCGGGACAGACACCTTTTAAAACTGGGACTCCCCCAATTGCAGATACCGCTCATCAGAAGTTTGGCTACCGTTGAAGAACTTGATCAGATATCTACTCAAATACCCCAGGAAGCATATGAATCTCTTTTCTTTCTTGCTGAAGGGTTTTCTCTGGAAGAAGTGCTTCAAGAAATAGAATACACTGCGAAAATAAAGGCTGTAGATACAGATGATTTTAGTTCGGCATTGGAAAATCCCGATTCGCGTCGAAGATTTTATATTGTTGAAGATGACCTTGAACTTGCAGCCATATTAAATGAGCCTCTTGAAAAATGGCGGATTTTTCTTCACCCTTCCCAGCAAAAACTTGTTGAGCGCAATTGGAATGGTCCGGTTCGGGTCCTTGGTGGTGCCGGCACTGGCAAAACAGTTGCTGCCATGCACAGGGCAAAATGGCTTGTCCAGAATCTGTTCACAAAAGATAAAGATCGAATACTGTTTACAACATTTACCCGGAATCTTGCTGCTGATATTCAGGAGAACCTGTCGAAAATCTGCACAAAAGATATGATGCGCAGAATTGAGGTGATTAACTTAGACAAGTGGGTATCCCAATTTTTAAATAAAAATGGATATGATTACACAATTGATTACGGCAATAGAACCAGAACTTTATGGAATAAAGCATTGGATCTGGTTCCGGCAGATCTTGATTTTGATTTGTCTTTTTA
>JAOZRI010000166.1 GCA_029940235.1 Desulfobacula sp.
CCACCAAGGGCAAAGTGTTCTGCCAGGACTTCAAAATATTCAAAAAGTGAGTTCTGAAACAATTGTTCCATTGTGAACCCTACTTTCTCATGGTACTGTTTTTTCTTTAATATTCTTTGAAAACCGATCCTGGATTTTTGCAAGATTATTATCATTCTCAGATTGTTGATCAAATGATGGAATAGTACCTGTTGCAGAATCGCCCGCAGGCTGTGATGCAGATGATAAAAATTCACCACATTGACCGCAAAAGCTGTATCCATCAGGATTTTCAAATCTGCATCCAGGGCATAGCAAAACAAGCTTTGATCCACACTGACCGCAAAACTTCATGTTATCCAAATTTTGAAACTTACATTCAGGGCATTTCATTGGATATCCCTCTCTGTCTGGTATAATTTCAAAAGCAAACTCTAACGTAAGGCGTAATATTTTATTTATCAGGCTTTATAAGGTGTGTAAAGAAAACATTTTTACATCAAGGTATTTGAATCATTCAGCACAAAACATAGCATGAAATTAGTATGAATATTGAATTATGACAACCAATCAATCTACTATGATTTCCAGTGGAGGGGTGTTCACCTTGCGGGCGCATATGGACTTTGCTTACAGGCTCTTGGTGAAAAGAGCGGTTAAGCCGCCATGGTGTTTGAGGGAAGAATGACCGAGTTCATGGCGGTCAGCGAGTGAACCTTAGAGCCTGGTTTCTGCCCTTCAGGGTATTGCAATGTCTATCCAAGCGACTGCAAGGTGAACACCCCGGAACGGGTTATCGATAATTACGGTTCTCAATTATTCATTTTGAATTTTTGCTTTATTTATAACTCTTAAAAAATTAAAAATGTCATTATCAACCTACTATTATATGTTGACATTATTACACCTTGCGGTATAGTGTAATAATTATGATAGTTAGCTTTAACGGAAAAATTGTAAAGGATATTTGGGAAACAAACAGCTCGAAATCTTTACCAAAAGAACTGTGGATACGTTCAAAAGCACTGCTTACTATTATGCACTCTACAAGTGAATTGAACGATTTAAAGATTAAGGGTGAACCTCCTAATATCCGTCTTCACAAGTTAAAGGGAGATCGAAAGAAATATTGGAGTGTAACGATAAAATTGCCCTGGGCCATCACCTTTCAATTCAGGAATGGTGAGTTTTCCCAGGTTAAAATAGAAAACTATCACAGAGGATAATGAGGAATTGATTATGATTAAGAATACAATGCCGCTTCACCCGGGAAAAGTCCTTGGCTCGGTCTATATGGAAGAGATGGGGCTCAATCAATCAGCATTGGCCCGGTTATGTGATTGCTCGCATAGAAAAATTAATGAGATTATAAATGGGAAACGTGGCATATCACCGGTCTTTGCACTGGTTTTAGAAAAGGTACTTGGCACAACGGCCGAGATGTGGGTTCGGATGCAAGCTGAGTATGATCTATGGCAGGCAAGAAAAAAAGCAGCTTAAGCCTTTTTATAACTTAGTTGACAATATTGCTGATTTTTTATAGAAAATTGATGCTATGTTCAAACTATAAAAGAACAATTATATAAAAAGGGGATTTATTAACAATGGCACAACTTATAGCTGACAGACGTGATGTGGATTTCGTACTGCATGAACAGATTGGAATGGTGGAAAATGAATTATTTGAAGAATTCAATAAAAAAACAATAGATCTGATTGTCTCAGAGGCAAGGAATCTGTCAATTAAAGAGATTCTTCCCACATTCAAGGATGGAGATGAAATTGGATGTAAGCTTGAAAATGGCAAGGTTACAGTTCCTGAATCTTTCCAAAGAGCCTGGAAAATTTATTGCGAAGGCGAGTGGCTTGCCATGTGTGATGATCCTGAAGTAGGCGGCCAGGGCATGCCCAAACTTGTGGGCTGTGCTGCCCTTGAATATATGGTTGGTGCTAATTCTGCTTTTATGCTCTATTACGGCATGACCCACGGTGCTGCAAAGCTTGTGGAAGGTTTTGGTGATGAGAGCCAGAAAAAACTTTACATGAAAAAAATGTTTGCCGGTACCTGGGGCGGAACAATGCTTCTAACTGAGCCTGAAGCAGGTTCTGATGTTGGGGCACTCACAACCACAGCCGTTAAAAAAGATGACGGCACATATTTAATCCAGGGGTCCAAGATTTTTATCTCTGCTGGTGACCATGATCTGTGCGATAATATTATCCATCCTGTTCTGGCAAGAATTGAAGGAGCGCCTGCAGGAACCCGTGGAATTTCCCTGTTCCTGGTTCCCAAATACCATGTTAATGAAGATGGCAGCCTTGGTGAATTCAATAATGTTGTATGTACAGGCCTTGAACATAAGATGGGAATCCATGGCAACTCCACTGCATCACTCTCTCTCGGAGAAAAAGGAGAATGCATAGGCACCCTTCTTGGAAAAGAGAACAAAGGCATGGCAGGAATGTTTCACATGATGAATGAATCCCGTGCTTTTGTTGGTATGCAGGGTTTTGCAGTGGCTTCTGCTTCCTATATGTATGCCCTTGATTATGCAAGAACCAGAATCCAGGGAAGACATCTTCTTGCAGGAAAAGATCCCGAAGCAAAAGATGTAACCATTATCAACCATCCAGATGTAAAACGTCAGCTTTTGAACATGAAAGTTTATACAGAGGGCATGCGCTCTTTGATCTACTATTATGGCAAATGCTCTGACATTGTCCACACCACAGATGATGAAAACCTAAAGGCAGAGACAAGTGCATTGATTGAAGTTTTAACCCCCATTGTTAAAGGATATATCACAGACAAATCACTTGAAGTATGTTCCCACGGCGTGCAGGTCTATGGAGGTTATGGTTATATCAGTGAATTTCCTGTGGAACAGCTCATGAGGGATACAAGAATATTCATGATCTACGAAGGAACCAATGGCATCCAGGCAATGGATCTTATTGGCAGAAAACTTGCAATGAACAAAGGTGAAAGCTTTAAATATTTTATCGATCAAATGAAAAAGACCATTGAAGAAGCCAAGGGTGTTGAAGGTATTGAAGACCTGGTTGAAAAAGTTGACAATGCTGTATCAAGACTTGAATCCCTTGCCTTAGAAATTGGAACAAGAGCCAGATCAGAAAAAGCTTTGAATGCCTATGCTTTTGCACACCCTTTTCTGGAAATAACAGGTGATGTCACCTTTGCATGGATGCATTTGTGGAGAGCTTCCATTGCTGCACCCAAACTTGCTAAAAAAGTTGGCAGCCTTGAAAAGGAAGCTGTGGCAAAAAAGGCTGAAAAAAATAAGGATGCAGCCTTTTATGCAGGCCAGATTGCCTCGGCTAAATTTTTCATTAATACTCTTTTACCATCTGCTTACGGTAAAATGGATGCGATTATTGAAGGCGACACCAGTGTTGATGACATTATAAATGCTTCATTTGGTTCAAAATAGCTATATAGTATGCATCTAAAGCGGGAAATCCGCAAGTTATCAGTGTTCAGTTGTCAGTATGCTGATAACTGAACACTGATAACTTTTTATGGCAAATCTTCAGATCGGCTCACAAGGGTTTTAGCAATATTAATTGTATAAACATTTATCTGATGTAAAAGATCCATGAGCTCAAGATGCACTTCATGGGTTTTAATGGATTTGCCTTGTTTTTGAATTACCCTTTTCATATGCTTTAATCGAAACTGGATTTCAAGGTCAGTATATTTGCCCTCTTTTGCCATTATCCTGGTGGCAATATTCCTGTCTTTCTCTTCAAAAGTTTCTCTTAAACGGCTGATCTGTTTTATCACTTTAACATGATACCTCATTAACTCCTCTTTCCCCTGGGTGGAAAATTCAGCTTTAAGCCTTTTTTTCTTTTTAATCAGAGGAAGAATATTTCTATGGATGATATCGCCTATACTCTCCATATCATTTGTTACAGAGGTCATTATAAATACTTCTTCAGCCTCGTCCTTATGCAATTCCTGGCGGGCAATCTTCATTAGATACTCATGGATTTTTTCATCAAGAAAATCTATTTTTTCCTCTCTTAAATCAATACCCTGCAGCAGAGTCATATGTTTATAAAATGCATCATGGGTTGGTATTTCCAATATCAGACGATTTTTTTCATCCCTGGATAGTTTTGGATCATGCCGGATAAGATCAGGATCTGAAATAAAGGGTATAATAATTGCGTTCAGCATTCTGCTTAAAATTCTTGCCATCCTTGCAATCTCTGTTCGTACAAGATCAATGGCAAGGGATGGAGTCTCTATAATGGAGTCATCAAGATGCCACACCTTAAGTTCAGAATCTCCTGATTTTTTCTCATATTTTGCAGGAAGAATTTTCATTATAATAGATGCAAGCAGCCCGGTAAAAGGCAAAATTGCAATACCAACGCTTATATTGAATATGGTGTGGGCATTGGCAATCTGTCTTGCTATTTCCGAAGAGCCGAAAAAGGCAGAAATTTTTGTTATCAATTGTGCAAAAGTGGGTATCCAGAATATAAAAAGCATTACACCGATAACCTGAAACAAAACATGGGCAATTGCCACTCTTTTTGCCTCACGCGATGTTCCAATACTTGCCAGGCCAGCTGTGATACATGTTCCGATATTGGCTCCGAGAATCAGAGGAATTCCTGCCTCAAGAGTTATAAAGCCCTGTTGCGACAAAACAATCACAATACCTGTAAACGCGCTGCTGCTCTGAATCAGAGCCGTAAACAGACCGCCTACAATAATTCCAAGCAAAGGATTTTCAAGACCTTTGATCATATCAATAAATCCGGGCAGGGTTCTAAGGGGTGACATGGCATCGCTCATGAGTTTCATACCAAAAAACAGGATGCCGAATCCAAGGATAATATTACCAATTTCCCTGTATTTTTCATTTTTACCAAACATTTTAATGCCAAACCCGACGGCAATCATACCAAGGGCATAATCGGTCAACTTAAAGGCTATGAGCTGTGCTGTGACAGTTGTTCCAATATTTGCCCCAAAAATAACACCAAGGGACTGGGCAAAAGTCATGAGTTCTGCCTGTACAAAACTTACAAGCATTACAGTGGTAGCACTGCTGGATTGAATCACCATTGTAACAAATGCTCCTGCAAGCATGGCAAAGAACCTGTTGCTGGTGAGGGCTGCAAGAATGGAGCGCATCTGGCTTCCGGCAGTTCTTTTCATTCCTTCACTCATCATCTCCATGCCGTAAAGGAAAAAAGAGAGTCCTCCAAACAACCCCATGATCAGAAATCCCCATGCAATGCCTGAATTTTGTGGGTTAGATACTCCTCCACTTGCAATTGCAGAGCCTACAATGAGACAAACTAATATAAGTGAAATTAAAAATTTATTCATAGAACCTCTATTTACCGTATTTAAGCTGTCATATCAAGTCAGGCTTACAGATCACAAGGTCATAGCCTTTAAAGAACACGCTTAAATTAAAGATGCTTCAATCTCCTCTATTACTTTTTGAGCAGCCACCACAGGATCATGGGCATCCCTAATGGGCCGTCCTATTACAATAAGGTCACTGCCAAGGCTGATGGCCTGACCAGGAGTGGTTACTCTCTTCTGGTCATCATTTTCAAGCAGAGACCATTGCGGCCTGATGCCCGGAGTTACCGCAAGAAATGATTGACCAAACT
>JAOZRI010000566.1 GCA_029940235.1 Desulfobacula sp.
CAGGAATTCTTCTCCACCATATCGACCTATAAAATCATAGGGCCTGAGGATATTCCGGACAACTTTTACAAGGTTGCACAGAACATCATCTCCCACCTGGTGGCCATGATTGTCATTAACCTGTTTGAAAAAATCAATGTCAAATAATCCAATACTTAATCCTGAATTGTTCCTCTTCGCACGTATCAGCTCTGTATTCAGAATATCAAAAATTGCCCGCCGATTCAGTATTCCGGTTAAGGGGTCGTGAGAGGCTTCGTGGGCCAGGGCATCTTTTGCTTTTATCAACGATGTTTGCAACTCCACCATTCGATGCCCCACTCTTATCCTGGCCTGTAATTCATTATTATCATAGGGTTTTGAAACAAAATCATTAGCCCCTGCTTCAAGACCTTCAACAATATCAGCCTTATCATTTTTTGCAGTCAAAATGATTATATAAGGAGGATTGGAAACGTCTTTTTTTCTTATTAGTTTACATACCTCCAAACCACTCTTACCCGGCATTTCCCAATCAAGAACAGCCATGCCCGGCGAATCTGCCTTTTGCATAATTTCCCAAGCTTCATCACCGTCAACAGTGACAACTGGATCATATCCCCATTTGGTTAAAACTGATTCCAGAATACGCCGGGAGATTAAATCATCTTCAGCTATTAAAATTTTCATGAAATACCTTTTTTAATATTATAAATTGTTTTTTAAGCACTGGACTAATAGAAGCAGCCCGTTTTAAATCTTCTTCACTTGCGGCGCTTTCAATCTGATATGCAATATCCTGTAAAGCGACAGCTCCCACATTAGCAGAAGAGCCTTTTAACATATGTGCTTCTCTCTTTGTTGCCTGAATATCATTGTAATCTATTCCCTTTTGTATATTGTCTATTCTTTTGGGAGTTTCATTTAAAAAATCATTAAAAATATCTTTTGCAAGAGATTCATCGTCCATAACTCTATCAAGGAAACCTGCCCAGTCTAAAATTTCTTCTTTGACTTGTTTTTTTTCTAAAGGAGGAGATTCCTTTTTGTTCCGGTAAAAAGAATCATGTTCTGGCAGCCATTTTTTGAGCATATCAGCCAGTACCTGCATTTGAAATGGTTTAGCCATATAATCGTCCATCCCGGCTTTAAGACATTTATCCCTGTCGCCTTTTGTGACATGGGCAGTCAACGCAATAATTGGAATATTATGATTAATTACATTGGATTTTGGATTGCGAATCTTATCTGTTGCTTGATAGCCATCCATTTCCGGCATTTGACAATCCATGAGAACAATATCATACTGAATTTTTTCCAAAGCCTCTACTGCCTGCTTTCCATCATTGACAGCATCGGCTCTGTATCCTAATTTACTTAGAGTGGCTAATGCAACCTTCTGGTTTATTTCATTGTCTTCGGCCAGAAGAATTTTAAATTTTAAATTCCGGTTTTCCGAAAGTGTATACTGGGTCACTATTTTATTGTCTTTTTTTGTGTCTGTAGTACCTGCACCGACAATGGTAGTAAGGCACTCAAAAAGGTATGACTGTTTTACAGGTTTGCTCAGATAGGCTG
>JAOZRI010000010.1:0-5245 GCA_029940235.1 Desulfobacula sp.
AAGGAAGATGAAAATTATAACCGGAGGAATACATTAAGTATTTTGAGAATTATCATTTTCATATTCCGTGGCAATTGGACAAAAGGGGACATTATTCAAAGGTCTCATGCCGATATCAACACCTTTAACACATCCTCTTTGCCAATAACACCCACAAGTTTGTTCTGGTCAACCACAGGAATGGTATGGAAATGTTTTTCCACCATCAAGCTTGCAATGATTGAAATAGGCATATCAAGATGGGCAGTGACTGGGTTTTTAACCATGGCCTCATCAACATTTATTGCTGCAATTTTTTTAAATTCATCATCAAATTGTTTTGAAGATGATAAGGGTAGAATACTGTCAAGCATACTGAAAACAGGCGGTATGGAAACCTTTTTCTGCTGATAAATCAAATCACTTTGACATAAAATACCTTGAAGAGTGTCATTAGCATCAACTACTGGCACACCATTGATATGATTTTCCATAAGAATTTTTGCAGCACTGATGATATCAGTATCAGGAGAAACTTTTATTACATTAGTTTCCATTATATCCCTGGCTGTTATAATATGATCTTTCTTAACTTCTTTTAGTATTTCATCCCTTTTATCCTGTAGGGATGCATCAACAAGAGTACGCACCGCAAGAACAGGACAGGGTGCCCTGCTTATAATACGATCTGTGGTTGATCCCACCAGAAATGTTTCCAAAAGATTATGCCCGTGAATGCCAAGCACAATCATATCGACTTCTTCTTGCTGAGCATAGGTAATCAATTCCTTATAGGGGTGGCCTTTAAGGATAGTTATAATCGGTGTACACCAGTTTTTACAATCTTTTGGCAGCTTACTTAAAAGCTGATTTTCAAGCTTTTTAAAAAGAGATTTTTTCTTTTGATGCTCCCATATTTTTGTATTCTCTTTTAATTCCAGATAATCTGCCATATTCCAGGCAGGGTAACCATCTTGCCGCGCATTGATGGATTCTGAAGAACTCAGTCCTGTCTGATCTGCAGGCCTGACAACATGGGCGAGATAGAGCTTGGTTTGAAATTCCTGGGCAAGACCCAGAGCATAGTCAAACGCCAGTTGGGAACCTTCAGAAAAATCACATCCCACAAGTATTTTTTTAAATTCTATCTTTTTTTCCGGTAGAGACAGAGAGTTTAGATCCTGCGTGGATGGATTCAAAACCAGCAGAGGGCATGACAAAATTTTTACAAGCCGGTCTGTGACAGAGCCAATTAAAAATCTTTTTACCCCTGAACCACCATAGGTTGCAGCAATGACCATATCCACATCATTTTCCCGGGCAAGCTGGGCTATCTCCTCTGCTGGATACCCGCTGCCGACCATTATCTCACAGTCAAGATGAAAATCCTTTCCCAACTTTGCAAGTTTATCCTGGGCCTGACGGGCCTGTTCTGCCTCAATCCCGGCATAATCAGCATAGGGTGATATATGGCTTGCAACCATAAATGAGCCGGAAACAACATGACATAGACAGAGTTTTGAATTAAATTCATTGGCCAGAGTTTTTCCATAGGTCAAAACCGTATCGGTAAAATCTGAAAAATCAATGGCACACATAATTTTTTTTGGTTCGATCCTCATAATTATCCTCCTTAACTTTATATTTTTGTATGGTCAGAGAACAATGAACTATGCTTTCAGCATGTGTCATGAATATGAGCAGGATGCCAGACCTAAAAAATAGATGACGCGAGCTTCCAAAAAGGCAGACAGTAGAATATCAATATCATATTATCACAGTACTGATTGTAATATTCTTATGGTCAAACCGTCAAGAAAAAATTTCAAACCTGTTAATTTTTCCTGGGAATTATCATAAACAGAAATGTTTATGATATTATATATTTATAACCTTATCTGCCAATTGCATTGCCGTTATAATATCAAGCATATTGGTGGTTTCACCAACCTGTTTTTTATCCAATAAATTAAAATGGGTTAAACAGGTACCACAAACCATAATCTGCAGACCTTGCCTGGCATACTCCTTTAGAATCGGCAGAACATCGGAACCATCAACCACCATTTTAACGCCATTATTTACCAATACAAGCCGCCATAATTCAGGCCCCATCTCTTTTAATGTTTTGATAAAACTGATCATTAATTTTAACCCCAGTTCATTATCTCCAAAGCCAATGCGGTCTGTGGCACACATAACCATGATCTTTTTTTCTTCATTTTTTTTGACAGCTGATTCTTTAACTTGTTTTAAAGGTGCAGCAGATAATTCACCTGTAATAATATAACAATCATCCCGCTGATCAGTGGCAGTTTTATAACCATTATGCTCCAGGAATCTGTAGACATTCTCCATGGCAGGCTCATTATCAACAATTATTTTTAAATAGTTTATGTGTTCTTCTTCTATTGCAGCTTTTGTATTTAAAACCGGTGCAGGACAGGCAAGTCCGCGGGCATCTATCTCTTTCATGGCATACTCCCTATTTTATTTATTATCCAAGCTTTTTCAAGATTTTCTGCTTGAAATTTTTTTGGGTAATTCAGTATTCAAACTGATATTGTTGATGGATGATTTATCTCTTTGTACTTTTCTCTATTTTTTAGTAAAAAATCTATCAATGTCAATGCATTTTTCGGGGCCTGTCCCCTGACATGGTTATTGAAAAAGATACCGCCTGTCAGGGCTTTTGGCATAATAGTGCCTTTGATCATGGTTGCCCACTCTTTGATGGCCAGGTCATCATAATCATAATCAAATTGTTTTTGCATATTGCCGGAACCCCAGCCTTGTGAATTCCTGCCATGGAAACGAATATAAAACAGATCCGGGTTTGTAACTACATTAAGCCTTGGGAAAAGTTCTGGCAGAACAGGCACATCCACTGATACCAATGTTATTTGACGTCTTTCAAGTTCATAAAACACCTTGTCATCCACCCAGGAATTATGCCTGAATTCCACAGCAAGGGGAAGCCCTGCAAGTTCATCAAGAAGGGCTGCAAGATAATGTCTGAATTTAATTGACCTTTGAAACCAGGGTGGAAGCTGGATAAGAATGCATAAAAGCTTGTTTGATTGAATTAAAGGCTCTATTCCAACACGATAGGACATGACTTCTTTTTGCCACTGCCCTTTTTTAATTTCATGGGTCATGGTGCGTGTCAATTTTGCTGCAAATTTAAAATTATCTGGTACTTTTGCACACATACGTTCAATTGCCGCTGCTTTTGGCATCTGATACCAGGTATAATTGAGTTCTGTGGTGCAAAAAGAGCGGGTATAAAAATCAAGCATATTGGAAGAGTTGGTATCCTTAGGATAAAAACCTGCATCAATCCATTCCCCGTAAGAATAACCGCTGGTGCCTATAAAAAGCTTAGACATGTCAAAAGAGTTTATTATCATCTAAAACTTTTGGGACCTCGAATAATACCAATGACTTTGCCTTGGATCAAAACTTCATCAAATTCATATCTCCTGGATTTAAATTCTGGGTTTTCCGGTCGCAGCTCAATAAAATCTTTATGCAGGAAAAACCGTTTTACGGTTGCCTCCTCCTGATGGATTAGTGCCACAACAATCTCTTTATTACTGGCATATTGACGAGGTTCACAAATGGCCAGGTCATGGTCAAGAATACCTGCATTTTTCATGGAATTACCATGAATTTTAAGGGCAAAAAGGTTTTGACCCTTGTATATTTTAGAATCCACAAGAAGCTGACCTTCCCACTCCTGCTGGGCATATATGGGAATACCTGCTGTAATATGGCCGATAACAGGTATCTGCTTTTGCCTTTGTGCAGTATGCAAATCCCCTGCATCATCTAATATACTGATGTTGCGGCTATATCTGCCCTCCCGCCTTAGATACTCCTTGTTTTCAAGAGTTTTCATGGTCTGGGCAACTGCTGCATGGCTGATATCAAGATCACTGGCAGCCTTTCTAAGGCTGGGTGCGACTGAATTGTTTTTAATTTTTTGTTTCAGGTAATCAAAAACTTTTTGCTGATTTTGTGTTAATATCTGTCGCATCCCATACCCTTGAACTGTTTTATACTTGAACAAATTATCATATTTTTGTTCAAGCACAGTTTAATATTACTCAAATCTAATAATTTTTATTTTGAATGTCAATATAAATGTAAATGATTGTAAATAAAAAAACTAAACAAAATAAAAATCATCTTTTAGTATGGTTAAACCATTACAATTTTGTATAGCTTTGCCACTCTTGTCTTATGGTAATTATTATACAGAGTTTGTTTTTTTTTGTGTTGACAGGGAAAAATATATGGGCTACAGCATCAATGATTCAGTAAGCGGAGCAATTTGAAAATAGTTTGCAGGTATTATAAATTTAATGGATTAAAAAGCTGTATGGCACAATTAGAATTAAAAAATATCACTGTACGATTTGGCGGGCTTCTTGCCCTGTCTGATTTGAGTTTCACCATAGGCAATGGCAGAATAGTCGGCTTAATCGGGCCAAATGGTGCAGGGAAAACCACTGTTTTCAATGTGCTCACCGGTGTATACCAGGCATCTGAAGGTGAAGTAGTCTTTGATGGAGAGAAAATCCTGGGTAAAAGGCCCTATGTTATTTTTGAAAAGGGAATAGCAAGGACTTTTCAGAATATTCGTCTTTTTTCTGCCATGACTGCTGTGGAAAATGCCATGGTTGCAAGACACTGCAGGGCTTCCAAAGGAATTGTAGGATCAATTTTAAGGACCCCTTCCCAGAAGAGGGAAGAAGCAAAAATAAAAGAGAAAGCCATGGAAGCCCTGGCCTTTATGGGGGTTGATGAATATGCAGATGATGCAGCTTCAAGTCTGCCCTATGGCCTGCAGCGAAGACTTGAAATTGCAAGAGCCATCGCCTCAGAACCCAAAATTTTGCTCTTAGATGAACCTGCTGCCGGTATGAATCCATCTGAGTCAGAAGAGCTGATGCATGACATTGCGCGCATAAAAGACCTTGGGATTGATGTGCTCCTGGTGGAGCATGACATGAAAGTGGTCATGGGGGTGTGTGATCATATTGTGTGTGTTGATCATGGAGTTAAAATTGCTGAAGGAAATTCTACAGAAATTCAGAATAACCCGAAGGTAATTGAAGCATATCTTGGTCAACCTGCCAAACAATAACTGCACGGGCAAACCTGATCTTTAAGTTTAAGTCTGCCCATAATAAAATATGAAAGTTACAGATTGTTCTGGCAAAACTTTCATATAAAAATTTTTAGGAGAAAAAAATGAAAA
>JAOZRI010000010.1:5345-19767 GCA_029940235.1 Desulfobacula sp.
CAGATTGTTCTGGCAAAACTTTCATATAAAAATTTTTAGGAGAAAAAAATGAAAAAAAGAGTTATTTCAATTATGGCAATAGGATTTATTATAGTTCCATTTTTGTTTGGAACTGTTTGTGCTAAAACCTTAAAAATAGGTTCCATGAGCCCTTTAACAGGCCCCTACGCATCCGATGGCACAGATATTAAAAATGGTGTTAGAACTGCCATCCAGGTATTTGAAGAAGCTGGTGGGATGCCGGGCTATGATAAGATTGAATTTTTCCCCCAGGATACAGCCTGTGATCCCAGACAAGCTGTTGCCGCGGCCAATAAGTTGCTCAATCTTGAAGTTGTCGGCGTTGTTGGCGCCTATTGCTCTTCTTCAACAATCCCCGCATCTGAGGTACTGGATGAGGAAAGCATTCCCATGATTACACCTGCCTCTACCCATCAGGATGTAACGGACCGTGGTCTTAAATATATGTTCAGAATGTGCGGAAGAGATGATGACCAGGCTCCGGCAGCCGCCAAGTTTATCAAAGAATCTCTGGGGGCCAAAACCATTTTTCTCGTGGATGACAAAACTACCTATTCCCAGGGTCTTGCAGACGGTGTTGAAGCAGCATGTAAAAAACTTGGAATAAAAGTGCTGGGTCATGAGCATGTCAACCAGGGTGACAAGGATTTTTCAGCCATCTTAACCATGGCAAAACTGAAAAACGCCGATGTTTTCTACATGTCTCTCCAGGGCTTTTCTCCTGCTTCCATGATGACGCTCCAGGCAAAACGCCTGGGCCTGAAATCCCAGATCGTTACCCAGGATGCCGTGTTCCAGCCTAGATTCATGGAGGTTGCAAAAGATGCAGCAGAAGGTGTTTACCTGACCTATGGATTTACAGATCCTTCTACACCTGAATACAAAGCATTTGAAGAAAAATATGTCCCCCAATATGGTGCGATTGCAGCTTATGCAACCTATGCATTTGATGGTGCTACTTCTCTTTTAAAAGCGATTAAGGCCGCCGGATCTACAGATCCTGCTAAAATCAAGGCTGAGCTCATGAAACTGGATTACCAGGGTGTTGCAAAACGGATCAAGTTTGCAGCCAATGGAGACTCAGGGTCTTCTTATATTGCTTTTAAAGTTGTTGACGGTAAATTTGTCCCGTATTGGGAACCTGAGAACGGTCTGATCAAGTAATCCTGTAAGACGTGATGCGGCCGGCATTGTATCCCGGTCGCATCTTTATTGTTTACTCCAAGAAGTAAAGAAAATTAAATAAAATGGAATATTTTATTCAGCAGTTGATAAACGGTATAACCCTTGGCGGGATGTATGCATTGATCGCTTTGGGGTATACCATGGTATACGGTGTGATCCAGCTCATCAACTTTGCCCATGGCGAATTTTTTGCCGCCGGCGGATATGTGGGCGCCATTGCCCTGGGGTATTTTTCCGGCCTTGGATACATGGAAACCCACCCGGTGATCTGTCTGACAGCCTCCTTTGCAATGGCCATGGCCTATTGTGCTTACCTGGCTGTCGGGGTTGAAAAAATAGCATATAAACCCCTGCGAAAAGAGTCCAGGCTGGCAGCGCTATTGTCTGCCCTTGGTATGTCTATTTTTCTTTCCAATGGTTTGATGCTCACCCAGGGGGTTTATGATGCAGTTTATCCCAGTGAACTCTTTCAGGGAAGATTCGATTTCGGCATGGTAACCATATCCTATCTCCAGATCATGATCGTTTCCCTGACCGCCTGCCTGCTGGTGGGCCTCAACCTGCTGGTCTTTAAAACCAAGGTGGGAATGGCCATGCGGGCCACGGCCCAGGACAAGACCATGTCAGCATTGGTGGCCATCGGCAGTAACAAGATCATCTCCCTGACCTTTGCCATTGGTGCGGGACTTGCCTGTGCCGCCGGCATCATGTATGGCCTTTACTACGGGTCTGTGCGGTATGACATGGGATTTGTTCCGGGTATCAAGGCCTTTGCAGCGGCCGTTCTGGGTGGGATCGGAAATATTACCGGTGCCATGCTGGGTGGTTTGATCATCGGAATGGTGGAAATATTCGGTGCCGGCTATATCTCGGGCGAGTACAAAGATGTGTTTGCGTTCATTATTTTGATCGCAGTCCTCTATTTTAAACCAAATGGAATTATGGGCGAGAATATCGATGATACAAGAGTTTAAAAAAGTATGGAAACCATATGCCATCGGAATGATCTGGCTTTTAGGGCTGCTCTGGCCCCTTTTGGGCATTCACCCCGACGGTACCCTGACCTTTCAGAAAACCATAACCGTCTGGGGTTATATTCTGGCAGGTTCTTTTGTCTGCCTCATGATATATATACTAAAGGGCAGTGATTCCTTAAAATTTATTGCAAATCCTATATCCCGGGTTACGGGTAATATCAGGGCCGCTTCAACAGCGCTTCCCACCTGGGTATGGCTTGTTGCCATTTTGGTGTTTGCATTGATCTACCCCCAGTTCGCAGGGCGATATGGTACGGATGTGGCGATCAGTGTCCTGCTCTATATCTGCCTGGGTCTGGGCCTCAACGTAGTGGTGGGCCTGGCCGGCATGCTGGATCTGGGATATATTGCATTTTACGGTGTGGGTGCCTATACCTATGCTATTTTAAACAGCGTTTACGGCCTGGGTTTCTGGGTTTGTCTACCGCTTGCCGCTTTGTTTGCCTGTATCGCCGGCTGTATTGTGGGGTATCCAACCCTTCGCATGAGGGGAGATTACCTGGCCATTGTTACCCTGGGATTCGGAGAAATCATCCGGATCATTCTCAACAACTGGATGGAACTGACCAATGGTCCCAACGGCATTCTCGGAATCAAACCCATTGGTATTTTTTGGCCGGTATTTGAAAATGGATTTACCTTTGAGCATTTCTGGATGAAAAAACTCCAGCTGTTTTACTATTTTGCACTGGCCCTGGCTATTGTGGCGGCCATCGCGGTTCATCGGTTGAATTTTTCACGGGTAGGCCGGGCTTGGGAATCCATCAGAGAAGACGAGACGGCAGCTGAACTCATGGGAGTGAATACCTTTATCTACAAGCTGTTGGCCTATGCCACGGGTGCGGCGTTTGCAGGCCTTGCCGGTGCATTCTTTGCTGCACGGATGAGATTTGTAAGTCCTGAAAGTTTTACCTTCCTTGAGTCTGCCATGGTATTGTGTATGGTCGTTCTGGGCGGTATGGGGTCCATTCCCGGCATTATCCTGGGAGTTATTGCCTTGATTGCCTTGCCCGAGGTGTTCCGTGAGTTTGAATCCTATCGCATGCTGATCTTTGGTGCCACTATGGTTATCATGATGCTGTTCAGACCTGAAGGTTTAATACCGGCTAAACGAATGGGCACCAGATCTGAAGAGAAGGAAGGGTAAATAAACATGACTGTACAACCAATGCTTGAATTAAAAGATGTTCACTCTGGATATGGATCAATTAAAGCACTGAAAGGTGTTTCACTCAAGGTCATGCCAGGAGAAATTGTAGCTATTATTGGTGCCAATGGTGCTGGAAAATCCACAACCCTTATGACTATCTGTGGAATTGTAAAGGCAGAACAGGGACAAATTTATTACGAAGGAAAACTGATAAACAAAGTATCACCGGAAAAACTGCCCACCATGGGTCTTTGCCAGGTGCCTGAAGGGCGAAGAATTTTTCCAAGACTCTCTGTGGAAGAGAACCTTATTCTCGGTGCCTTTCACAGAAAAAATCAAGACCAGATTGACAAAGATATGGAATATTCCTATGAACTTTTTCCCATTCTCGGTGAAAGAAAAAAACAGCAGGGGGGGACTCTTTCGGGCGGTGAGCAGCAGATGCTTGCCATAGCACGGGCATTAATGACCAAACCAAGACTCCTGCTTCTTGATGAACCATCCCTGGGGCTTGCTCCCATAATTGTGCAGCAGATATTTGATATTATTGCCAAAATCAATAAAGAAGAAGGCACCACCATTCTTCTGGTTGAACAAAATGCCAACCTGGCACTCCAGGCAGCTTCAAGGGGTTATGTAGTTGAAACAGGGGAAATTACCCTTGAAGATGAATCCCAGGCTTTATTAAATAACCCTAAAATCAGAGAAGCCTATCTTGGCGAGTAGGCCTGCCGAGAGAAACCTTATCTTTTTTTACTTTTTTTCTTTTTTTTCTTTTCCCAATCTTCGTTCTCATGTATTAGATCCATGACACTCTGGGTTTTATTGGAAAAAGCCATGGTATGGGCATGCTCTTTTTTGGTAATAGAAATTGTTTCAATCTTTTTATTTAAAAATAGCTCAATATCCTGAAGGTGTTCTCTCTCTTCTTTGCTGCAAAAAGAGATGGCAATACCTTTATTAACCCCTCTTCCTGTTCTTCCCACCCTGTGGACATAATTTTCCTTCTTTTCAGGAAGATCATAATTAATAACATAATGTACATCCGGGATATCAATACCCCTTGCACTGATATCTGTTGCAATCATGATGTTGATCTTCCCGATCTTAAACTGATTCATCACTTTTGCTCTTGATGTTTGATCTTTGTCTCCATGGAGAGTTGCCGCATTAATTCCACCCCTTTCAAGCGCTTTTATCACCCGCTCAGCCCTGACCCTGGTTCTGACAAAAACAATTATCTTAGATTCTGGATGATCCTTTATAAATCTTCGTAAGAAAAAACGTTTATCATCCATCTCAACAAACATGACAAAATGAGTGACATTTTTAGATACTGGATCATCAGGAGAAATCTGAATTCGAATAGCAGAGGATTTAACCTGGGAAAAAGCAAGTTTTTTAATTGTTTTATTAATGGTGGCTGAAAAAAACAGGGTTTGATGTTTTCTGATCAGTTTTTTCTTTATTGCTTTAATATCATTGATAAATCCAAGATCAAGCATCTGATCTGCCTCATCAAGGACAAAGGTATCAACATGTTTCACACTTATTACCTTCTGACTGATGAGATCAAACATCCGTCCCGGGGTTGCAATAAGTACATCAATACCGTCTTTCAGCTTTTTGATCTGGGGATCCTGGTCAACTCCTCCGTACACTGCAAAGGCTTTTACCTTGGTATGTTTTGAAAAATCATTAAAAACACTTCCTATTTGTGATGCCAATTCTCTTGTGGGAACCATAATAATACATTTAATTCCCCATGATCGTTTTGAACTTTTTATTCTTTGAATTTTATCAATTATGGGAATGGCAAATGCTGCTGTCTTTCCTGTACCTGTCTGGGCAATGGCAAGCACATCTTCGCCCTTCATGATGGAAGGGATGGCTTTATACTGGATATCTGTAGGTCGCTTAAACCCGAACCCTGACAAATTTCGCTTTATCTGATCTGCAATGTGATACTTTTCAAATTTCATGAAAATCCTACTGTGATTATAATTAAAGCCTTAAAATACTGGGAAATTACATAAAAGGCAATAAGCATATTTTAAAAATATTCATCTACAGTCTTTCTAAAAAAATTGTTAAATCTGCAACCATACATACCAAAATGTCAATAAATTGGTATCTGCATTACTTTTTTCATTCTTTTATTGATCAAATTTCAACAGTGGTATATAAAACTTTGAATGATTTACAAGAATGGTAATATTAGCAGAAATAACAAACACCATCAGCCCCCTATGTCTTTAGCATGGTTTATCTGGGGGCTTGGAGCCCTGTTTTATCTTATCGGATTTTTCCAGCGGGTGGCTCCGGCAGTTATGACCCAGGAATTAATGCAGGATTTTCAAATTTCTGCTTCAGGTCTGGGTAATTTATCTGCCTTCTATTTTTATTCCTATGTTGCTATGCAAATCCCCACAGGAATTCTGGCAGACACTCTGGGCCCCAGAAAACTTTTAACTGGAGGATGCATTGTCGCAGGAATCGGAACCCTTATATTTTCAATTTCACCTGGATTTATTGGAGCAGGTATTGGACGGTTTCTTATTGGTGGCTCAGTAGCTGTTGCTTTTGTAGGCCTGTTAAAATTGTCTTCCTCATGGTTTCCTAAAAAATTTCATGCTTTTGTTGCGGGCAATGCATTATCCATTGGATTGATAGGAGCTGTAAGTGCAGGCCCTCCTTTAAGATTGCTCATGGATATCTTCAACTGGAGAAGTGTTATTTTTGTAAGTGGGATAATAACCCTTGTACTGGGAGGGCTGATCTGGCTAATTGTCCGGGACTCTCCCCAAGAAAAGGGGTATTCTGGATTTACAGACAGTATCACTCAGTCTAACGCATTATCTTTTAAAGAAATCTGGAATAATATTTTCAAGGTACTCAAATACCGGAACACCTTGTTATTGTTTATCATTCCCGGTGGAATTGTGGGATGTATCCTGACGTTTTCAGGGCTTTGGGGTGTGCCCTACCTTGTCTCTCACCATCACTTGACTCCAACCAAAGCAGCTTCGCTAACATCCTGCCTGCTGATAGGCTGGGCCATGGGAGGGCCCTTTTTCGGATGGTTTTCAGACCGATTAGGAAAGCGAAAATCCATTTATATTGCAAGTGCCCTGGCCTTAACCCTTGGATGGTCATTCATACTTTTTATGGAGACTCTTTCTTTCTATCCCTTGGTTGTACTGCTTTGGACTACTGGATTTTTTTCCGGATGTATGATTATAAGCTTTGCCTTTGCCATGGAATCTGTCCCACGGTCTTTGTCTGGAACGGTTTCAGGTCTGACCAATATGGGTGTAATGATGGGACCAATGCTGCTCCAGCCTGTTGTTGGTAAAATCCTGGATTTTAACTGGACAGGTGAAATGATCGACAAAACAAGATTCTACTCCCTTGAGGCATACGAATACGGATTTATTCCAATGATAGGGTGGGTTGTTTTATCAACAATAATCCTGTTTTTTACTAAAGAGACCTATTGTCATGGCATGGAATAAGTATATAGCTGGATGATTTTCCATCTATTGCCCAAGGTCAGAAATTGGGCAGCAAGACCTGAATTTCTAATAATGAAATAATAGGCAAATATCCACCTAAATATTTGACAATTAATGTATAAGAACATATATTTGCAGAAAATTAATTAATTATAAACGTAAAAATTTCAGGAAGGTTATTATGACAAAAAATATAATTGAAATTGAAGATGACTCCTTTGAGCAAACAGTCCTTAAATCAGAAAAACCTGTAATGGTAGATTTCTGGGCACCCTGGTGCGGACCATGTAAAGCCATTGCTCCAACTGTTGAAGCACTTGAAAAAGAGTTTGGTGAAAAAATGACATTTGCAAAGGTAAATGTTGATGAAAATCCAGCCAGCCCCAGTAAATATGGAGTGCAGGCAATTCCTACATTGATTTTTTTTAAAGATGGAGAAATTGCTGAGCAAATCACGGGAATGGTTGCTAAAGAAAAGCTTGAAGAGACCATTAAATCAGTCTTGCAGGGAGAATAAAGCATGGCAGAAACTGACTATGATCTTGTTATAATTGGAGCAGGACCTGCAGGTCTGACTGCAGGAATTTATGCAGCAAGGGCAAGAATGAATGTTCTTCTTTTAGAAAAAGCAGTGCCCGGCGGCCAGATCCTGGTGACAGACTGGATAGAAAACTACTCAGGATTTCCCGAAGGTATATCAGGATTTGATCTTGCAGAAAAAATGAAAAATCAGGCTGAACAACTCGGACTTAAGATTGAGACAGCAGAGGTTCACTCCCTTAATCTTTCGGCAACAAAAAAAGAAATTATTTTAAAAGATAAGAGTATTACAGCCAAAAGTCTTATTATTGCCTCTGGTGCTTCTCCAAGCAAACTTGGAATTGGTGAAGAAAAATTCATGGGCAAAGGTATTTCCTTTTGTGCTACATGTGATGGCCCATTTTTCAAGGATAAAATTGTTGTAGCTGTGGGAGGAGGGGATACAGCAGTTCAAGAATCCATATTCCTTACAAAATTTGCAAAAAAAGTTTATCTTATTCATAGAAGAGATGAACTTAGAGCCACAAAAATACTCCAGGAACGCGCCTTTGAAAATGACAAAATAGAGATTGTGTGGGACACTGTTGCAACAGGAATTGACGGCTTTTTTGGAGTTGAAAGTGTAAAAATTAAAAATGTGAAAACAGATGTTGAAACAGCCATAAAAGCTGATGGCTGTTTTATCTGGGTTGGAATTTTACCAAATACTTCTTTTTTAAATGACTCTGTTAAAACAGATGAAGCTGGTTTTATTCAAGCTGATAAGAATATGCAGGCATCTGTGCCCGGTGTATTTGCCATTGGAGATGTAAGAGATACTCCTTTAAGACAGGTATCCACTGCAGTTGGAGATGGTGCCATTGCAGCTGTATCTGCAGAACATTTTGTTGAAGGTCTAAATTCATGAAAAAACTATTTTTATTTATTGTACTACCTTCTTTATTGTTTTGTGGATGTTCTCTGTTTGAATCTTCCCACGAAATGGAAAAAAGTTCCCAGGAACTGGTTTTTGAGGGATCTTCTGCATTTACAGCAGGTGATTATAAAGAGGCTGTACAAGCCTATACAGATTTAAAGGATTGGTATCCCTTTAGTAAATATGCCATTCTGGCCGAGCTTAAAATTGCAGATTCCCATTATCACCTTGAAGAGTATGATGAAGCAATTTTCAACTATGAAGAGTTTGAAAAGATGCACCCGAAAAATGAAGCTGTTCCCTATGTTATTTACCAGGTGGGGCTTTGCTGGTTTGAACAGCTGGATACAGTTGACAGAGACCGTACACCTGCAAAAAACAGTATGGTTCAGTTCAAACGATTAATAAATCAGTTCCCTGAAAGTGAATATTCAAAAAAAGCAAAGAAGAATATTAAAACCTGCCTGGCAAACCTTTCCGGCCATGAACTTTATGTTGCCAATTATTACATGAAAACAGAAGAGTATAAAGCAGCATTAAAAAGATATGAATATCTTGTTGAGCATTATCCAGATTCCAAGGAGAGCAAAGAGGCTTTAAATAAAATACCCGAGTGTAGAGCCCTGGCCAATAAAAAATAAAAATTTCTTTACTTTCATCTGTTTTTAATATATTAATTACAGGTTTTTATTTTGTTAAAATAATTTGTTACAGGAGTATAAATATGTCGAAAGAGTGTGCTATTTGCGGAAAAAAACCAATGGTTGGAAATAATGTCAGCCATGCTCATAATTTGAATAAAAGAAGATTCAACCCTAACCTTCAAAGGGTTCGTGCTGTTATTAAAAAAGGATGTGTCAGAAAAATAGATGTCTGCACAAGCTGTATAAAAGCAGGCAAGGTTATTAAATCAGCATAATGTAATTAATTTTTAGTTTTGAATTTTGCATTCTTCAATTTTGGGATTTCCAACCTTAATTCAAAACTAAAAATTTAAAATCCATAGTTATTCCAACCTTATGATGCGTTTTACATCAGTAACTTTCTTAACTTTTCTGATATCTGACATAATTTTGCGAAGCTGGGCTGAGCTCTCAACAAGACAGGTAAAATAAAACAGACCAAGACCAGTATCTTGAGTTTCAGTTCTTGCATTTAAAATATTAGATTTATGCTTACTTATGACAGCAGCAATATCTGCAAGGAGTCCGAATCTGTCATCGGTTTTCACCTTGATACTGGCAGGGTATGATTCTGTAAAGCTGTCACTCCATTGAACTTCAATATGGCGCTCTTGACTCATTTTCATAATATTCAGGCAACCTTTCCTATGGATAGTAACTCCCTGACCCTGGGTAATATATCCAATGATGGGATCTCCAGGAAGAGGATTGCAGCATTTTGAAAATTTGACAAGGATATCATCCAGCCCTTTTACTATAATACCAGTACTGGCTTTTGGCTTACGTTTTCTAACGAGTTTTTGAAGAAGATTTTTTGTTTTTGTCTCCTTATTTTCAAGTTCTGGCAGGGCTTTATTTAAAACCTGCAAAGGAGTAAGCTTTCCAAATCCAACGTGCGCGATCAAGTCATCCACGCTTTTAAAGCCAAAGATGTCTGCAACTTTTTCGATCTGTCCTGATTTAACAAGAGCATTGAAATTCTGGTTTTTCTTTTTAAAAGTCTTTTCACACATCTCCCTGCCAAGGGAGTAGCTTCTCTCTCTCTCTCTTGCATTTATCCAGGCACGAATTTTAGCCCTTGCCTTTACGGTCTTTACAAAATTAAGCCAGTCCGGGCTCGGGGTGTGACCTTTTGTGGTAATAATCTCTATTGTATCACCGGTGTGAAGTTCATGGGTCAACTGAACCAATTTTCCGTTTACCTTTGCTCCTGTACACTGGGCCCCCACTTCAGTATGTATCATATAGGCAAAATCCACAGGTGTGGCTTTTTTGGGCAGGGTTCTGATCTCTCCCTGGGGCGTGAAAACATAAATTTCATCGGGATAAAGATCAATACGGACATTCTCTAAAAATTCATCGGGATCATTATAATTTTCCTGATTTTCCACAAGCTTGGATATCCATGCAAATAATTCACCAGTGCTTTCATCAACATTTGTACCCTCTTTATAGCTCCAGTGGGCTGCAATTCCAGATTCTGCAATCTCATCCATGTCACGGGTTCTGATTTGAATCTCAACCCTATCCCCCTTTGGCCCTACCACTGTGGTATGAATGGACTGATACATATTAGGTTTGGGATTGCCAATATAATCTTTTATTTTATAATAAATAGGCTTCCACATGGAGTGAATTGCCCCCATGGCAGCATAGCACTGGGGAATAGTATCAAGAATAATTCTAAATGCAGTGATATCATATACTTCATTGAATTCAAGATTCTGGGATTTCATTTTCTGATAAATGCTGTATGGCTGTTTATAGCGCCCTTTTATTACACCATCCAATCCCATTTCCTGCATTTTTTCATGGAGTTGTTCACTGACTTCTTTTATGTAATCATCTTTTTCACTCTTAGCCTTATTTACCAGTGCATCTATGCGGTCATAATCATCTCTCAATGTATAATAAAAAGCAATCTCTTCCAGCTCATATTTTATCCAGAAAATTCCAAGACGTGCGGCTATGGGAGCATATATATCAAGGGTTTCCTGGGCAATAGCAGCTTGTTTTTCAGGTTTACGATGATATTTAAGAGTCCTCATATTATGTATTCTATCGGCAAGCTTTATCAAAACCACCCTTATATCATCTGCCATGGCAAGGATCATTTTTCTCAGGCTCTCTGCCTGGTGGGCGATTTTAGTTGAAAACGATAAGCCGGAAAGCTTTGTGACGCCTGATACAATATGGGCAACTCCGGGGCCAAACAT
Source organism: Desulfobacula sp. (assembly GCA_029940235.1). Taxonomy (GTDB): domain Bacteria; phylum Desulfobacterota; class Desulfobacteria; order Desulfobacterales; family Desulfobacteraceae; genus Desulfobacula. Next base: position 16,609 of record JAOZRI010000010.1, read on the forward strand.
CTCCTCAATATCTTCTCGTGTTGCTGGAGTGTCTTCAATAACATCGTGTAAAAGTGCTGCTGCAATACTCTCAACATCAAGACGCATTTCAGCTAAAATATTGGCAACTTCAAGGGGATGGGATAGATAGGGTTCACCGGAAAGCCGCATCTGCCCTTCATGCACCCTTGCAGAATATATATAGGCCCGGTCTATAATGTCTGGGTCACCATCAGGATTATACTCATATATTTTGTCTAGTATGTCAGTAATTCTAATCATATTTAATTAGTGCCTGATTCAAAACCAGTGTTTGAGCAAAAATTTGCCCAGATGTTAGGCGCAATTAATTTTACAACCGGAGTGTACTGAAGTACATGAGGATTGTAAAATTTTGCAGCAACAAAGCAGATGAGTGAATTTTCGTTCAAACACTTTTTAATATGCCTTGGCAAAAAGTACCCGTCTCGAACTTGAATTATCACAGTAGATACATTTACCTTCTTCTGTGGGACTGTCAAAGGGGATACATCTGATAGTCACAGACAGATCCTTTTTTATCTTCCCTTCACACTCTTGAGATCCACACCAGTGTGCCATGACAAAGGCACCATTATTAAATCCTTTGGCTTTTTTATACAATTTATAAAATTTATTTTTATCATCAATTTCAAATGTATTCTCTTTTCTACGGTTCACAGCCCGACTAAAATAATTATCCTGGATATTATCCAAAATATCTGTAATCTGATCTATAAACTCTTCCCTGTTCATGGATTGTTTTTTGTTCGAAGGTTCGTCCCTTCTTGCCATAAAAACTGAATTTTGTGCAATATCCCTTGGTCCCAGTTCAATACGCACGGGAATACCCTTTTTAACCCACTCCCAACCCCTGGCACCGCCTATATCTCTATCATCAATTTCAACTATAAGTTTTCTGCCATGAAATTGTTTTGTCTCCAGTGCATCTTTAAGGCTTTTGGCACTTTCCAGGACTGCCATGTTGTCACCATCTTTTTTAATAATAGGCAAAATAACAATATGGGCAGGAGCCACTCTTGGAGGCATCACAAGACCATCATCATCGGAATGAACCATAATCATCCCGCCTATCATGCGGGTGGAAGTACCCCATGAGGTTGTCCATGCAAAGGCTTCTTCTCCCTCTTCATTCTGAAATTTAATATCAGAACCCCTGGCAAAATTCTGCCCCAGAAAATGGGAAGTTCCAGCTTGCAGTGCCCTTTTGTCCTGCATCATGGACTCAATACAGAGAGTATCCTCAGCCCCTGGAAATCTTTCTGAAACAGTTTTCCTACCTCTGATTACCGGCATGGCTAGATACTCTTCAACAAACTTAGTATAGACATCCAGCATGAGCATGGTTCTCTCTTTTGCTTCAGGTTCTGTTGCATGGGCAGTGTGGCCCTCCTGCCATAAGAACTCACTGGTTCTTAAAAACATGCGGGTTCGCATCTCCCAGCGCACAACATTGGCCCACTGATTTAAAAGAATGGGAAGATCCCTGTAGCTTGTTGTCCATTTGGACATGGATTCACCAATAATTGTTTCAGATGTTGGGCGGACAATCAGAGGTTCAGCAAGTTTTCCTGCCGGTACCAAACCGCCTTTATCATCTTTTTCAAGCTTGTGATGGGTCACAACAGCACACTCTTTGGCAAAGCCTTCCACATGTTCTGCCTCTTTTTCCAGGTAACTTAAGGGAATAAAAAGAGGAAAATAGGCATTTTTCACACCTGTCTCTTTAAACATTATATCCATCTGGTTCATGATATTTTCCCACAGGGCATAGCCCCAGGGTTTTATTACCATACATCCCCGGACAGGGGAGTTTTCCGCCATATCCGAAGCTTTAATCACTGCCTGATACCAAGCTGGATAATCCTGTTCCCGTGTTGGCTCAATTGCTGTTTTACTCTTTTTACCCATTAAATATCTCCACTTTTTTCATTTTCAATATTATCAATTTCCATCAATAATTGTTCCACAAGTTTATCCTGATCAATCTTGCGTATTACTTTTCCTTTTTTAAACAAAATACCTTTGCCATCACCACCTGCTATACCAATGTCTGCCTCTTTTGCTTCTCCCGGGCCATTTACAGCACAACCCATAATGGCAACTTTAATCTTAGACGAGCGTTCAAGTAAAGCTTTTTCTGTATCATGGGCTATTTTAAAAAGATCAATTTTGCATCTTCCGCATGTTGGGCATGAAATTAATTCAGGGCCCCGGCTTCTAATCCCTAAAGCCCGCAGAATCTCGAAACCAGTTCTTATCTCTTCCACAGGATCCCTTGTCAATGAAACCCGCATGGTATCACCGAGCCCTTCGGCAAGGAGCATACCAATACCGATTGCAGATTTTGCAATGCCGGCATAAAGTCCTCCTGCTTCAGTTACTCCGATATGAAACGGCACATCGGTCTTAGGAGCAAGAAGTCTGTAAGCTTGCACAGTACGGGAGACATCAGAAGCCTTAAGGGATACCTTTATATCATGAAAATCCAGATCTTCAAGAATTTTTATATTGATCAAGGCACTCTCCTTCATGGCCTTAGCAGTAATACCAAAACGTTTTTCAATATTTTTTTCAAGTGATCCTGCATTAACACCAATTCTTATGGAAATTTTATGCTCTTTTGCACAATCCACCACAGCCTTGATTTTTTTTTGTTCTCCTATATTGCCGGGATTTATCCTTAAAGCATCCACACCTGCCTTTGCAGATGCAATTGCAAGCCTGTAATCAAAATGGATATCAGCTATTACAGGAATAGAAATTTTCTGTTTGATCTTCTCAATGGCAAGGGCAGCTTCCATATCAGGAACTGCCACACGGATAATCTCACAACCTGCCTTCTCAAGGGCAAGTATCTGTTTTACCGTGGCTTGGACATCCTGTGTCTGGGTATTGGTCATGGATTGAACTGATATTGGTGAATCTGAACCCACCTTTACATTTCCAACACTGATTTGACGAGTTTTCCGTCTTTTTTCAATTAGAGACATTATACAATTTTCTCCCTAAAACCCTGCTATAACACTTAAATGCTCCGGCTGCAGGCCATGTTTTGAAAACATGATTTGAAATCTCATCCAGGCAACTTGCAAGTTCTTTTTTATCATGGATTGCAATACCCAAGGGTTTTGAGAATAT
>JAOZRI010000167.1:0-1711 GCA_029940235.1 Desulfobacula sp.
ATAAGAAAAAAATATACAAGACAGGATATACCCATTTTAATGATTACAACCCAAAGTGATTTTGTTGAAAAAAAAGACGGAGATGTCGATATAAACGATTCTGTGCTGACAAAATCAGGCATTAACCATATTCTTCACAAGCCTTTTACTGATGAAGATTTTAAAAAATCCATAGAGAGTTTTATCAATGATTAGAAAAGCCGTACTTGATGATGTAAATGATATCCATGCTCTGCTGGCGCTTTACAGTAAAAAAGGTGAACTTCTGGCAAGGCCGCTTAGCAAATTATATGATCACTTAAGAGATTTCTGGGTGTTTGAAGATTTAGGACAGCAAAAATCTGGAGAAAAAAAAATAGTAGGCTGCTGCGCCCTGCAATTTTGCTGGGAAGATCTTGCTGAGATTAGATCACTTGCAGTTGACCCTGATTTTACAGGCAAGGGTATAGGTTCCACACTCACAGAAAGATCAATTCAAGAGGCAGTGTATTTTAATATAAAAAATATTTTTACACTGACATATAGGCCCGATTTTTTTAAGCGGTTTGATTTTATAACCATTGATAAAAATGATCTCCCCATCAAGATCTGGGCAGACTGTATCGGCTGTGTCAGTTTCCCCAACTGCGATGAGATCGCCATGCTTAGAAAATTATAGGTACACCATTTTATGTGGAATTGGTGGGTATTTTAATACTGACGGCTTGGGCAAAATATACTCTTCTGACACACTGAGCCAGTTTGTATCTGGTATTAGTTCTCTTAGTTTTCTATCTGCCGGAGGCAATGCCTGGCTGGTATGATTATATCTGACATCTAAAATACATACAAATTTTTTCTTGTTTCTTGCGACTACATAATTTTTTGTAAAACTGTTCTGGGTTATGCTTATAGAGTCAGCCAGTTTTTTTACTTCGTTGCCCTGAAGTTGAACAAGCACCGATTTGGAGACTCCTTTTTCATCTATTCTTAAAAGATTTCGAGACTCACTGGAGGCAACATAAATGGTTGTGATTCCCGGCAGTTGTCTGAAATATTGTGCTGCAACTATGGCAGCTGTTCTTCGTCCTCCTGACATAATTGGAACACCATAATATTCAAAAAATTTTTTCTGGAAATCTTCAGCATACTTTTCCCCTTTTTCATAAAGATCTTTTGAAATATATCTTAAATCTATGGCAAGGTCTTCGGCAGCCTGGGAAATTGGCCAGTCAACCCGCACATGGAAATGGGTTAATGCATATCTCACCTTGCTCTGTTGATTTCTTTGAATGAGCAAAGCATAATCAATGGGAAGCAGAGATCTTAATAATGAAAAAAAATTGTTGGTTTCAAAAAATTTAAGATCCCGATTAAAATTTTCCACATCTGGAAAATACTTATGTCTCAGCAAATTATGCTTTGTTGTTTTATTGGCATCAAAATATCTGATATATTTTTTATGTTTTTTATCAATAAAATCTTCTGAAAAAATAATTAAAAAGGAATTTTGTGCATCAAACTCAATGGAAGGAATTCGTGCCCTTGGTTTGAGTTCGCGTAGCTCCACAAAGGGATATGGTGTTCGAAGTCTAAGAAAATTATTATAAGAGCCAATAAGGGAGTATCCTAAAACAAATTGATCTAACTCATCGCGCAATACCTCATAATATGATCTTCTAAGTTGTTGCTCCCGGCTTAAACAATCTCTTTGCACACAGGACATCACCAT
>JAOZRI010000167.1:1811-5611 GCA_029940235.1 Desulfobacula sp.
TTCTAAGTTGTTGCTCCCGGCTTAAACAATCTCTTTGCACACAGGACATCACCATTTCCTCCTATCTATTGCAAGGCAACCACCCCAGGTAATTGTTTGCCTTCCATTAAATGTAAAAAAGCTCCCCCACCAGTTGATATATAACTTATTTTATCTACAACATTACAAAGTTTTGCAGCAAGGACAGTATCACCGCCGCCTACAATTGAAAAAGCAGAAGAGTCTGCAATGGCATGGGCTACTATTTTTGTTCCTGATATAAATTTTTCCATCTCAAATACGCCCATTGGGCCGTTCCATACTATGGTTTTAGCGTCTTGAATGGCTCTGGCAAATATTTGAGCTGTTTTGTGGCCAATATCAAGGGCCATCCATGTATCAGGGATTTCATCTAATAAAACTTCTTTTGCCCTGGCATTTTTATCAAATTTCTCGGCGCAGGTCAGGTCAATGGGCAGTAAGAGTTCAACACTGTTCTTTTTTGCTTGCTCAATGATATCCGAGGCTTTTTGTAAAAGATCCTCTTCAATAATAGATCCTTTGGTATCACAGCCCTGACTTTTTAAAAATGTATTTGCCATGGCACCACCAATAATCAGCTTATCAACAAATTTGAGCATATTTTCAAGGGCTGCAAGCTTGCTGGATACTTTTGCACCGCCAATTACTGCCACAAGAGGTTTTTTGGGATTTTCAACAGAATCGTAATATGATCGAATCTCTTTTTCAAGCAGAAATCCTGCTGCAGATTCAGGTGCAAATTTTACAATACCTGTGACAGAAGCCTGATCCCTGTGGGAAACAGCAAAGGCATTGTTTATATAAACATCACAAAAATCTGCAAGCTGCTTGGAAAACTGCTCATCATTATTTTTTTCCTCATTGTGGAATCTAAGGTTTTCAAGGAGCAGAATCTGGCCATCATCTAATTGATTGACCATGTGGGAGACTTTTTCACCAATACAGTCATCTGCGAATTGAACTTCTTTTTTTATTAATTGAGACAACCTTTGACACACAGGTGCCAAACTTAATCTTGGATCTCGTTTTCCATTTGGTCTGCCAAGATGGGAAGCAAGAATAATTTTTGCATTGTGTTTAATAAGATACTGGATTAGATCCAGGGTTGCCAGAATTCTGTTATCATCTGTAATGTTTAAATTTTCATCAAAAGGTACATTATAATCCACCCTTACAAATACTTTTTTTGATTTTACATTAATATCTTTTACAGATTTCATAACAACCTCCAGTTAAATGAAGAATTAATAATACCCTTAAGGGCAGAAACTAAATAATTAACAATTAAGGAAAACTCCTGTCCTAAAATAGTGGTTTGCCTCATCAATTTTTCATTTTTCATTTTTTCTTATTAATTTTTTATACACCTGTTTTTTGCGTGACCAGCGTTCAAGAAAACTTATGGCACCGGATTTTGTTCCCCTTTCAATTATCTCTTCCTCCAATTGAATACCTTTTTTTGTGGTCATGGCATATTCAAGACATTGTGTCTTAACAGGACAGAAGTTAAAGCAATAATCCGGGGTTTGTCGTAATCCCAATGCTGTCATGGGAAAAACTTTTTCAAGAATACCAAAACAGTCAGGTTTGTCACTTTTTGAGTTTATCTGATTATCCGCATTCATCTAATTTTATGGCCTTCCTGGAACTGCATATTAAACTGGGATATCAAACCATGGGCTGCAAAGCTGTAGAAGCCCTCGTTTCCTATAATCATATGTTCATGCACGACAATTCCAACATATTTTAAGGCAAACAGCAAATCCTTTGTGATTTGTATATCACTTTTTGAAGGTTCAATATCTCCTGAAGGGTGATTGTGTGCAAAAATTATAGCTGCTGCATTATGCTGTAATGCTTTTTTGATAACTTCTCTTGGATATACCGAGCTTGTTGTCAATGTCCCTGTAAAAAGAATTCTTGATGTTAAAACCCTGTTTTTGGCATCAAGGAAGATTCCTGCAAATACCTCTTTTGTTTTATGCCCTATTATCTGATTCAGGTATTGTTGCAGATCCTGCGGGTTCTGAACCACATCTTTGGAAATAATTTTATTTTCAAGATACCTGTCAGACACCTGTTTAATCAATTTAATGCCAAAGGAATTTGCAGGGCCTATGCCCTTGATTTTACACAAATCATTACTTTTTGCTTCAAAAACCCCCTGCAGGGTCTTGAATTGCTTTAAAAGCAGTTTCGCACTCTCTTTGCAATCTTTTCTCGGCGTATTCAAAGAGAGCAGCAACTCTATGACTTCATAATCATGAAATCCCTTAAGGCCGCTTTGTAAAAATTTTTCACGCAGCCTTTTTCTATGTCCTTTTCCTTTATGACTCAGTGGATTCCGGGGTTTCTCCATTCAGGTTGTCTCCATCCTGATCATCATTGTTTTGATTGTTACCGTCCTGATTATCACTCTCCGGGCTGCTGCCTTCATCCTGGGTGTTATCATTATCCTCTTCAGGTTTTTCCTCTACTTCAGGAAGCCTTGCTATACCAATTAGTTTTTCTCCTGCGGATAGATTTATAAGTTTAACACCCTGGGTATTTCTACTTATAATATTAACACCCTGCATGGTTGTTCGAATAAGCTTTCCCTTATCTGTAACCATCATTATTTCATCTTTATCATCCACCAGGATCAAAGAAACCATCTTACCATTACGCTTTGAGGTTTTAATGGAAAAAACACCCTTGCCGCCACGGGTCTGAATTCTGTATTCTTCAACATTGGAACGTTTACCAAAACCATTTTCAGTAACTGTCAGCAATGTGGCTTCTGTACCAAGAACTTCCATTCCAACAACTCTTGAATCAGAATCAATTCTCATACCGCGCACACCCATGGAACCCCTTGCAGTAGCTCTAACATCATTTTCATGGAAACGAATTACTTTACCGCCTTCAGATCCAAGGAAAACAGTCATGTTTCCATCTGTAATCCTGGCTGCAATCAGTTCGTCGCCTTCGGCAAGTTTAACACCAATCAGGCCTACAGATCTTGCCCTTGAATATGCCATAAGATCGGTTTTTTTGACTCTTCCTTTTTTTGTCGCCATTACAACATATTTATCTTCCACAAACTCATCAACAGTTAAGACAGTGGCAAGTTTTTCACCTTCATCAAGCTTGAGCAGATTGACAATTGCCTGACCAAGACTTGAACGACCCGCCATGGGAAGTTCGTAGACTTTTAGCTGATATACCTTTCCAAAATTGGTAATAAACAGAAAAGTTGCATGGGTGGATGCCACAAAAAGATGCTCAACAAAATCATCTGATTTTGTACCCATGGCTTTTTTACCTTTACCGCCCCTGTGCTGGCTTGTATATAGTGTAATGGGGTTTCTTTTGATATAACCACTTCTTGTGATTGTTACAACCATGTCTTCTTGTGTAATCAAGTCTTCAATGCTTATCTCAGCCGTACTTTCAACAATTTTTGTCCGTCTTGCATCGCCAAATTCTTCATCAAGCTCAACAAGCTCATCTTTAATTAAACCTCTAACCACTTCATCACTTGAAAGAATCTCATTATACCAGGCAATATCTTTTAACAAAGATTCATATTCAGTAATGATTTTTTCTCTTTCAAGTCCTGTAAGTCTTTGAAGACGCATATCAAGAATTGCCTGTGCCTGGATAGCAGTCAGGGTGAACTTGGTGATCAACCCGTTTCTGGCCTCCTCAGGCGATTTGGAAGCCCTGATCAAAGCCACAACTTCATCAAGATTATCAAGAGCAATTTTAAGACCTTCGAGAATATGTGCTCTCTCCTG
>JAOZRI010000567.1 GCA_029940235.1 Desulfobacula sp.
TAATAATATGTGCAAAAGGTTCCCAGAATGCAAAATCAGGAATCAAAGTTTCAAAGGGCAGATATTCAGGTGTTTGTGCAAGCATAACATAGTTTTGCAGGAAAAGACTCATGCCAATGGCAGAAATAAGTGCAGAGAGCCTTGGTGCGGTCCTCAAAGGTTTATAGGCAATTTTTTCAACAGTGAATCCATAGGCACACGAATATATAATGGCAAAAACAAAGGCGAGGATCACAATAACGATTGAATTCCAACCCCATAATCCAAGGACACTTGCAACAATCAGGGCAGTCATGGCACCAATCATATATATTTCACCATGGGCAAAGTTGATCAAAGCAATAATACCATAAACCATGGTATATCCAAGAGCAATCAAAGCATAAATACTTCCCCGTGTAAGACCGCCCAAAAATAGTTCCATAAAATAGACAGGGTCTGCAATTATCTCTTTAATGCCTCGAAAGCTGAGTACCCCGACAACTGCCACACTAAAAATAATTTTAAGCATACGCATGTTAATGAATTTAAAACTCCTGAACCTTGTTAAATCCTATCAAAGTTAATCTTATATGAAAGTGATTATAAATTTATTATCACCTTCATGCTTTATTATGGGCAGATGATGGATAGATATCCAATCTGTCCGTGCAGTTTTATCCAAACAGGAACTGCAATAAAATACTGTTTCTATTGCAGTCCTGTTTTTATGTTAAATACATCTTAAATAAAATGATTAATTAACCTGCACATATTTTCCGTTTTTAACCTGATATACGGAGAAACCTGCTCCAATAACATCACCGCGTTTGTCAAAACCAATTGGTCCAAGGGGAGAATCGATTTTGTTGGTAAAGAGAGCTTCCCGCATTTTATCATAATCAAGGGAACCTGCTTTATTTGCTGCATTGGCAAGGGCCTGGACACAGGCATAACCATTATGGAAAAATGTTCCTGGAGCTTCACCATATTGTTTTTGATGTCTTGCAGACAGCTCTATATAAAGAGGATTGCTTGAAGTATCATTTGGTCCTGTTGCATAAACACCATCGGAATATTTGCCAGCAAGAGAGACAAAGTTGTCACCAATGATTCCGTCACCGCCGAAAAAGGTGGTTTTAACTCTTTTCTTTTTAAGAAGCTGAACAAGTTTGGAAGCATCTGAATGATAACCACCCCACATGGTAAGATCTGCTTTTGATCTTTTAATTTTTTGAATAATAGCAGAATAGTCAACAGCTCCTGTTGTTACACCTTCAAAAAGAACAATTTCAACACCGCCAAGGGCTTCAAAATTTTTTCTGGCAAGATCCATCTGGCCTTTTCCATAATCACCTTTATCATGGATCAGGGCAATTTTTTTAGCTTTAAGATTATCTTTTGCAAAAGAAGTCATCAATGCTGCCTGGGCACCATCATAGGAAATAGTTCTGAAAAAGTTTGGATGTTTACCTTTAAGAGTAAGATCGTCATTGGTTGAAGCAGGAGAAATAACAATCAGTCCTGCATCTTTATAAATTTTATTGGCAGCAATGGTAGCACCGGAA
>JAOZRI010000168.1 GCA_029940235.1 Desulfobacula sp.
TTGAATTTTACAGATGTTGATCCGGCTCTTGCCCAGTTTGACCCTGCTGCAACTCCCATGGAGCAATTCATGGAACTTGTAGATATGGTTCATTTTTATAAAGGTTACCTTTTTATGGATATTGCCATTAACCATACCGGGTGGGCAGCTTCTATACATGAGAGCAACCCTGAATGGCTTGTAAGAGATGACGATGGCCAGATCCAGGCTCCTGGAGCATGGGGTGTTGTCTGGGCAGATTTAACAAGGCTTGATTATTCAAAACCTGAACTGTGGGAATATATGGCAGATATGTTCCTGCTGTGGTGCCACAGGGGAGTTGACGGTTTCAGGTGTGATGCAGGTTACATGGTTCCTGTTGATGCATGGGAATATATTGTAGCAAAGGTGAGAGTTCAATATCCTGAAACCCTCTTTTTTCTTGAAGGCCTTGGAGGACCCATCAAAACAACCTGTGATATTCTGGGAAGAGCTAATTTTAACTGGGCATATTCCGAACTGTTCCAAAATTATTCAAGGGATGAAATCTCAAATTATCTTCCCAAAACCTATGATATATCAAACAGGTGCGGGGCCACCATACATTTTGCAGAGACCCATGATAATAATCGTCTTGCATCGGTCTCCAATCTCTATGCAAAGATGAGGACTTCTTTGTGTGCGCTTTTTTCAGTTGCGGGAGGATTTGGATTTGCCAATGGTGTGGAGTGGTTTGCCACCCAGAAAATTGATGTGCATGAATCAAGCTGCCTTAACTGGGGAGATAAAAATAATCAGGTTGAGCATATTTCTAAGTTAAATCTTATTTTAAAGAACCATCCCTGTTTTTTGGGGACAACCAGGCTTGAACTGATTCAGAACAATCAATGTGAAGGGCTTGTTTTGCTGCGCTTTAATGAATCAGAAGATAAAAAAGTTCTGATTTTGATAAATCTTGATTATGAAAATATAAATGAAGTATCCTGGAATATGCAGTCTGCCAACATCGATGAAACAAAATTGCATGATTTGATATCAGGCAGAACTGTTACCATAAAAATAGACAATAACCTTTGTTCACAGCAGTTAAGTCCGGGAGAGGTTATGGTTTTGACACCTGACGTTTCTGATATAAAATTGATAGAGCAAAAAGGCATGGTTCAAAATAGTCCTCCCAAAAGAGTTTATCTCCAAAAACTAAAAGCAAAGGTTTTATTAATTCATACTGTATTTAACGGATATAAGGATTTAAAAAATATAGATATTGAGCAGCAGGCAATATTGTTTGCCCAAAATCCCGTTGAATTTATCCGCTCTTTTAATAAAGAGAGCAAAGAGAGTAAGGTGATTGTTTTTGATGTTCAAAAAGATATGAAACGTCAGGTAATGATTCCTCCTGGATTTTTTCTTTTAATCAAATCCAGGGCAGGGTTCAGAGCACAGATTATTGATGAGAAAAAACCAGATAAAACATCACTTGGATATGAAGAGGGGATCATTACTTATGACAGCAAAGAACATTTCGCTCTTTTTCCTCCAAAGAATACCAGAGAGAACCATCAAGAATATAGTTTGAATATCAGGGTATTTGAATCTGATGATACTGATTCTAACGCTATTGGTTCCAATGATATTGGTTCCAATGATATTGGCTATAAAGGAACCAGAATAGCAAAAGCTTCTCTGCTCTATCTTGCCTTGTTTAAAGATTTATATATTAATTACTCTTTTACAAGAAGAGAGATTGTAAAGAGTCCGTTTTTAAAATTACTGGCAACCACAAACCTGGGCGGCATGATGAGAGTTGCTGCCTGGTGGGGAAAATCAGACAGTAAATATGATACATTTCTTGGAGCAAATTTGGATAAAAACGGACCTGAGAACCGCTGGATGGTATTTTCACGATGCAGGATCTGGGCTATTTTCCAGGGTTATTCAAGAGAGCTTGTTCCCGATTGTCTTGAAGAGTTTACATTCTCCTACGACCATGGCGGCAGATGGCTGTTTCATATTCCCACATCAGAAGGCAAATATTATGTTCTGAACTTGTATCTTACCCTTGACCCTGAGAAAAACCATATCTGTCTTGCAATTGAGAGAGCAGGTGTGGGCAGTGATAGTGAATTGGTTCTCGAAGATGACAAGGCTGTGACTATTATCATGCGACCTGATATTGAAGACAGAAGTTTTCATGAAACTGTCAAAGCATTTAAGGGCCCGGAACAACAGTGGCCTGACGCTGTTAATGCTGTTGAAAACGGGTTCTGCTTTTCACTTTCAAACAGTAAAAAACTTGAAGTCAATATATCAAAGGGTGAATTTATACATGAACCTGAATGGCATTATATGGTTCATCATATTCTCGAAGAGCAAAGAGGGCTTGACCCGGACTCTGATTTTTTCAGTCCGGGATATTTTACTGCATCCTGTTTTGGTAAAGAGAAAATATTGTTAAATGCAGGTGTGTTTGAAAATCAGGAAGAGAAGATTGATTTCAAAGAACAAAAAAAATTGTTCAAAGATAAGCCCTTTGAAAAGAGAACACCTCTTTTCCAGGCAGTACAAAAAAGCCTTGATGCTTTTATTGTGGATCGCGGCTCATTCAAGAGTGTTATTGCAGGATATCCATGGTTTCTGGACTGGGGAAGAGACAGCTTGATATTTTGCAGAAGCCTGATAGAGCTTGGCAGGTTGTCAGAGGCAAAAGCCATATTAAGATTGTTTGGCGGGTTTGAAGACAATGGAACCTTACCTAATATGATTTGCGGCAAAGATGCAGCAAATATTGAGACATCTGATGCTCCTTTATGGTTTTTTGCCTGTTGCAAAGATTTAATTAAAAAAGAGAAGGGCACTGGTTTTTTAAATGAAACACTTGATAATAGAAAAATTTTAGCTATTCTTCTTTCCATTGCAAATTCCATGATAAAAGGTACAAAAACAGGTGTAAAAGCAGATGCTGATACAATGCTTTTGTACAGTCCACCCCATTTTACATGGATGGATACAAATTTTCCTGCAGGCTCTCCCCGCCAGGGATATCCAGTTGAGATTCAGGCTTTATGGTATAATGCACTGGATTTTCTTGGATCAATTGAAATACCTGATAAAGCACTCTGGCAGCAAAAGGCAACAACGGTTCAACAATCCATTCTTGAGCTTTTTTACAATGAAAAATCTGGCTTTTTTGCTGATTGTCTGCATGCCACCGCTAATGTGGCTGCCAGGAATGCTGCTGCAGATGATGCATTAAGGCCCAATCAACTCTTTTTGTTCACCCTTGATGTTATAAAAGATAAAAAAATTGCACAAAAATGTATTGAAACATCTCTTCAATTGATTATTCCTGGAGCAATTAGAAGCCTTGCAGATCAAAAGGTTGAATATCCTGTTAATATTATCTATAATGACCAATTGTTAAATGATCCCCACTTTCCCTATGCAGGGGAATATAAGGGTGATGAAGATACAAAGAGAAAACCTGCATATCATAATGGAACAGCCTGGACATGGCCATTTCCGGTATTTTGTGAAGCCTGGGCAAAAGTTTTTGGTAAAAAGAGCTATTTAACAAGCCTTGCCTGGCTTGGCAGTGTGCTCCCTTTAATGAGACAGGGCGCTGCAGGATATATTCCTGAAATACTTGATGGAGATTATCCACATACGCCAAGGGGGTGTGATGCACAGGCCTGGGGTTCAAGTGAGTTTGCAAGAGTTATGCACAAACTGAAATAATTATTATAAAAGTTATCAGTTGTCAGTTATCAGTATGGTGTTGCTGAACACTGACAACTCAATACTATTTTTTATTACAGAAGTTGTGTAGTAAAGCATTAAATATTAAAATTAAAAATTAAGAGTTAAACAAATGGAAGAGATACAAATTTATAAAGTTTATCCCGCTATACCAGAGCAGTTATCATTTTTGGATTATCTTGCACGCAACCTCTGGTGGTGCTGGAATCCCGAAGCTATTGAACTGTTCTACAGGATTAATCCATCCCAATGGGATAAGGTTAAAAAAAATCCTGTGGCTTTTCTTTCCCGCATATCCCAAAGGCGGTTTGATGAACTCTCCCATGATGAAAGTTTTCTGGGACATCTCAGGAGGGTAAAAGCCAAGTTTGAAAGAATGTTTTCCTATGTATCCCAGATTAAAGAGTTTGATATGGATTCCAAGGATACCATTGCCTATTTTTCCATGGAATTTGGTCTCCATGAGTCACTTCCGTTTTTTGCAGGAGGACTTGGAATTCTTGCAGGGGATCACTTAAAAGCTTCTTCAACATTGGGAATCCCCTTGACAGGAATAGGACTTCTATTTCGGGAGGGGTATTTCAGGCAGTATCTTGACCACACTGGATGGCAGCAGGAGACCTATCCCATTAATGATGTATTTGATCTGCCGGTTCAAAAGTTAAAGGATAGTTCCGGTTTTGAAGTAAGAGTTGAAATTCCAGGGCCTTTTGGACTGATTAAAGCCTGTGTATGGCAATTAAGGGTGGGTAAAATCAAACTGTTACTGTTAGATACAAATTTACCGGAAAACCCGGAAAAAATCAGGAATATAACTTCAAGACTCTATGCAAGTCATGGTGAAATCCGGGTTGCACAGGAGATATTACTGGGGATTGGCGGCATTAAAGCTTTGACTGCCATGGATATGTTTCCCAATATCTGTCATGTGAATGAGGGACATTGCTCCTTTGCATGGCTTGAAAGAATCTCCATTATAATGGATAAGTATAATCTGGAATTTCAAAGCGCCATTCAAATTTGTAAAAGAAGCTCTGTTTTTACTACGCATACCCCTGTTGCAGCTGGACATGACGAATTTCCAAAACAGTTGATAAAACCCTATATCCAGCCCTATGCTGAAAAATTCGCCCTTTCAGAAGATGAAGTGTTATCCTGGGGAGAACCCCCTGGCAGTGAGGACACAGGAAAATTTTCCATGTTTATTTTTGGTATAAAGTGTGCGGGATATCTTAATGGTGTCAGCCGTCTCCATGGCCAGGTAGCAAGGAAGATGTGGCAGTCTTTATGGCCGCACAGGCATATTGAGGATATTCCCATTTCACATATTACCAATGGTGTTCATATCTGCTCTTATCTTTCCAGGCACAAGAATTCTCTGTTTGAACGTTATCTCTCTTCAGACTGGTCCAATAGATTATACAATCCAAACCTGATTTCCAGAATAGATGATATTGAAGATGCAGATTTATGGCATGTCCATGAGCTGGATAGATCCAATTTAATTAAAAAATGCAGAAAATCACTGTTAATGCAGTATGAAAAGAGAAATGCGCCAAGAAATGTTCTTGATGATGTTGTAAGCGTACTTGATCATCATGTGCTGACCATCTGTTTTGCCCGGCGTTTTGCCACATATAAGCGTGCAGGACTTTTATTAAAAGATACCAAGCGCCTTGCACAATTGATCAATGATGAGGAGAGACCAATTCAGCTGGTGTTTGCAGGAAAGGCCCACCCCAATGATGATGAAGGCAAGGATATTATCAGGCAGATTGTGGAATTTGCAAGGCTGAAGGATATCCGGCACCGTGTAGTCTTTCTTGAAGATTATGATATTAATATAGCAAGATATATGGT
>JAOZRI010000568.1 GCA_029940235.1 Desulfobacula sp.
TTGCACAAAAATTCTTCTTACGCTAATGTAATTGTTGGTCTATGTTTCAGTATCCAGGCCATTGGTATCGGAACTTATATCTCTTATGGAGTTTTCTTTAACCCTTTGATGGTTGAGTTTGGCTGGTCAAGGGCTGTTATTGCCGGGGCATCCTCTGTGGCATTTATCATATCAGGGATTTTTGGAATTCTTATCGGTAGATTGAATGACAATTTCGGGCCTGGAAAAATTATGGCGGTCACTGCTGTATTCTTTGGTGCCGGGTGTTCACTCATGTACACGGTAACACAAATATGGCAGCTGTATCTATTTTTCGGACTTCTTTTCGGAATCGGCCTGAGTGCTATTGATGTCATATCCCTGTCAACCATTGCAAGATGGTTTTCCCACAACAGAGGAATGATGACTGGTGTTGCCAAGGTTGGTACAGGTGCCGGGCAGTTCTGTCTGCCCCTACTGGCAAGTATTCTGATTTTAAATTATGGATGGAGAAATGCGTTTCTGGTGATGGGACTTTTGACGTCTATCACTCTGTTAATCATCTCCGGGCTACTGAAAAGAGATCCGGATATTTACTCTCATAGAAATCAAAAAGGAGAGCAAAAAGCTGTAGAGTTGGAAATCCATTTAACTTTTCGTCAGTCTCTACGCACAATGCAGTTTTGGATCATCTGTATAGTCAACATGTTAATCATATATTGCCTGATGGTCATGATGGTACACATTGTTCCACATGCCATGGATCTTGGTATTCAACCGCAGTATGCCGCATCTGTCCTTTCAATCATTGGAGCTGTAAGCATGGCAGGTCGTTTTATCACAGGTATAGCCATTGACCGTGTTAAAAGTAAAAAAATGATGCTCATCTGTTTTCTTATCTTGCTGTTAAGCCTTTTATGGCTTCAAACGGCAGACTGTCTGTGGAAATTGTATCTTTTTGCCTGTATATACGGGCTTGCTCATGGAGGGTTTTTCACTGCAATTTCCCCCATTGTTGCTGAGTTTTTTGGCATAAGGTTTCATGGCTCTTTGTTTGGCATTGTTGTTTTTTTTGGTACTGCAGGAGGTGCTGTGGGCCCGATAGTGGCAGGCCGGATATTTGATGTTACCGGAAGCTATTCATTGGCATTCTGGATGATTTCTGGAATTATTATTGTCAGCTTTGCTTTGTTGCAATTGCTGAAACCAGTTGCAAGATAACTTCTGCGCCTACATAACCCTGGAATAAAGATTTTAAATACTGTATTGATCTGGGGCAGCGTGGGTATGAAATGACACAGCTGCCTTTTGTATTTGCGGTCCGGATGGTAAGGCGTTCTTTTGCTGATAAATATCCTTCTTGCGTAAAATAAATAAAAGACCAAACATCTGTTTTTTTGATTTCTGATTATTTATAAAAAAGTTTTATTGACAATGGAGAGAATTGTAATATTATTGTCTGATAATAAGACTTTAATGGGGAATTTTTATGAGTGTCGACAAAGCTATATTCAAACCGTTCAAAACCCAGAGAACCTTTGAAGAGGTTTCTTCAAAAATCAAAG
>JAOZRI010000169.1 GCA_029940235.1 Desulfobacula sp.
ACTCAATATTGATCATGGACAGACCCTGGGAGGAGACAGAGCTGATATTTTTTACCTTGTCTAAGCCTTTAAGCTTTTTTTCAATTTTTATGGTAATACTGGTTTCAATATCAGAAGCTGAAACCCCTCTGTAGTCTGTCTGGACAAAAACATAGGGAATTGTAATATCTGGTTCACTCTCCCTTGGCAAAGATTTATAGGAATAGATACCAAGCCCGAGAATAATTAAAGCGAGCACCAGAACACTAATTCTGTTTTTTATGGCAGTATCAGAGACAATCACCTGGTTAGTTCCTTAATATCCATAATATTTTTTATTACATTGATTTTTTGATCATGTTCAATTATACGATGTCCTATAACCACAACCTTGTCGCCAGGATCCAGGCCTTTAAGAATCTGCGTCTGCCACCCGGTCTGAAATCCGGTCTCTACAGGGGTGAACTTGGCAATCCCGCTGTTTTCAATATACACACCAACACTGCCATTAACTTTTACAAGGGAATACATTGGAATTGCAATACCGTTGGCATCCTCATGTTTAATAATCTCCACCCTTGCAAACATATCAGGCAGGATTTGACCATCTTGATTATTCACCTTGATTTCAAGATTATATAACCGCGCCATGGAATCAGTGGTTTTAGATAAATAGTGATATTCACCTTTACAAACTTTGCCTTTAAGCGCATCAATGGTCATGTTAAAAAATTTTAATTTGCGCACTGCATCAACATCTGATTCAGGAATACCAACTTCAATTTTTAATTTATCAATTTGAAGAATCTGGACAACAGGATCTCCTGGATTTAAAAACTTGCCGTTTTCAATATAAACACGATTTACAACTCCCTTCATGGGAGATTGTATCAAACATCTGCTCAAATTAAGTTCAGCATTATCAAAGGCAGCCTTACTGGTTTTCACAAGGGCGTCAACATCATCAAGGCTGGATGTTGTGACAAAATTATTTTTTACCAGAGCTTTTAAACGTTTTTGTGTTGCCAGAGCTGATTCATAGGAAGCAAGGGCTGCATCGTAAGCATTTTGATAATCTCTTTTATCAATAACAGCAAGGATATCACCCTTATTAACATAACGTCCCTGATCTATTTTTTTATTAACTATTTTCCCCTTGATTTCCGATACCACTTTAAGGGATATCCATGGCTTTGCAACGCCTGGCAGGCTTAGTTTTTCCTTAAGCACCCCGGGAATAATTTGTAAAGTAACCACATTGGTCAATGGTTTTGTCACTGTCTGTTCTCTTGATTGCTGCTCTGCAAGTTCTGCTTTTTTTGCTGCAATTGTTCGTCCAAGAAGCAGTATGATTATCCCGACTATCAGCACTGTTACAACAAATGGTACAGCCTTCCATATAAATTTTAAAATTTTTCTTACCACTGTTTCAGAAACTTGGGATTGGGTATTCATCTATTTGATCCCTCTATTTTAAATAAATTATTTTGTATCACAGGGCTGTCACCAGTTTTTATATGAAAGAACAGCTAACTGTTTTGATCCTTTCATGCATTGTTGTGTGGTGGATAACCAGATCCACCACATGGCGGTTAGTTCAGGCACCATTGATATACAATATAGTCTTTTTACTTGATTTCAAGGTTGCTGGTAGATTCATCATCAAAATTTGTCAAACAACCAAAAATCAGGGTAACAATGATTAGACAAAAAGATACTCCAAACATGATTTTATATGACACGCTTCCAAGGTATGCAAATTGATCAAGCATTGATCCAAAAAACAGAGGAAATCCTGAACCAAATACAATGGTTAATAATGGCAGCACAGCAAAATACCCAGTGGCATCATCTCTTTTACAAAATTTTTTTACGCATGGAGAGTAAATAATACCCCTTGTACCCCGACATAAACCCATCAAAAAACTGGCACATAGAAACCCTGTAAATGTAGGAAAGCAGATCAACACAATCAAAGTCAAAAGGCTCAATATCTTTGTGGATAAAAATTTATTTTTCAGGCTCATATAATTGAGTGTTCCAAGCACAAAATTTGCAACAATGGAACCTGTGTATATAAGTGCCACAAAAAGCCCTGCAGCAGTGTAATCTTTAATGTCAAAATACTGGGTTGCATAATTTGCATAAAAAGCAATCATGGTTAATAAAACATAGTTATCAAGATCACCAATCAGGTATTTTACAAGATTCCTGTTTTGAACAATTTCAACAATTGTCTCTTTTGTATGGGTAAAAAAAGAGTCTTTTAAAAAGGGCTGGCTCTGTTTTATGGGCACCTCTTTGGCAAAACAGAAGCATAAAGATCCAACTAAAAATGAAATCCCTGCTACAAAAAATATCCAGGCAGCAGAGTAGATGGAAAATGAATAGGCTTCAACTATCTTAATAATAAAAACACTTGCAATCAATTTTGCTATATTCTGGGCAAGATACATAATGCTCAATCCCTGGACGCTTTTTTCTGCTGAAAATATTTTTACAAGAAAATTGAGCCACACTGGAGCGGTTAATCCAATGCACACAGAAAAAATCACATAGGAGATAAAAAAAGCAGGGATTATCAAAGCTGTATCTTTTACAAAAAATAGAAAAATACCAAAAAACAGGGTTGAGCAGGAAGAGACCAAATGGAGATTGAGCACTATTGTTTTTTTTGCTTCATAATTGCGCGTCAGGTAGCTTGAAAACAAGGGAAAGATTGAAATTCCAATAATAAGAATTGAAGGGACAAGACCGATTAAAAAATCCGAAGCACCAATGTGTTTAAGGAAAAGTTGAAGAAATGTGGATTCTAAGATCACAGGGAACCCAAATCCCCAGAAAATTTCAACAACAGCTACACTTGCTGCATTCTGTTTAAAATATCTGTCTTTATGTGACTCCATGATTTTGTTTGCCGACCAGTTAATTGTCTATCAGCCTGTCAAAGGAGTCCTCAAGTTCATCCACTATTAATTGCGCAGTTAAAGTGATCTCATCATAAATCATCTGCTCCATATCCTTGAGTTCCGGTCGTTCTACTAATTCAGGTCGTCCCAAAAGAGTTTTCACAATAAAATCAGCAGTAAACCCCACAGCGTCTGTTATATCATGCACTGAAAAATTTTCTTTACTTCTCTCGCTGGCCAGGTTTCTGGCATAGCTTATGACATGCATTCTATCCCCTGTGCGTACAGCAGTTTTAAACATTGAATAGACAAATAAAATTCTCTCACCATGTAACTGTTTTTTTAAATTTTTATATGGCAGGAATCTGTCAGAATTCCTTTTTGAATACATCTCAGCCATTATGCCTTCAACAATCTGATCTTGAAGAGACTGCATAACTTCATATATTTTAAAATTACGATGTGTTTTCCTCTGTTTTTCAAGGGCCTCTATATTTTTATGATGCCATTTAAATGGATTGCTTTTCATATGTTCAATCAAAAAAAGCAGGCGCTGACTTATATTAAACCGTGCAACAGGTTTCCATTCAAGCTTGTTGCGGGTATAAGAGGCATCAACATTGAGTTTTAAATCAACATAATGAATCATCCATGGCTTTTCAAATGGAGGTTTTCCAATAATTGTACCAAAAAAATTTAATATTGATACACCAAAATAGGCAAACCATTTTGGTATGAAACGAGGTTTTTTGGGAAATCTAAAATTATACCTTATGGCAATTTTATATAATTGTTTATGTGATGTACAGCCATCAGGGCTGGCAATAAATACATCATACCTGGGCAGTATATCACTCTTTTTAATTATTTTATTAAACAGGGTATTGAGATTCTTAACATGGAGATATGGAACAGCAGATTCTCCTTTACCTGCCAGAATATTTGAATCCCAGCGCTTTGAAAGCCAGGTGGATAAAAATATATATAACGGGCCATACTCGCACCAGTCACTGTATATGGCAGCAAGTCTGACAATTGCCACAGGAAATTTATCAGAATACTGCCTGACTAATTTTTCACCTTTTATTTTGCTTACAGCATATTCAAATTTTGCATCTGCAGGACTTTTTTCGTTAATAATCAGCCCTGGTTTTTCAAATTGGGTTATGGTTAAAGAACTTGAAAATATAAACCGTTTTATATTGAGCTTTAAAGCTGATTCTAAAATATAACGGGTTCCATTGACATTTGTACGTTCATACTCAAGATTATCTTTGCCATCAAAATCATAGTACCCTGCAAGATGCAGAATATAATCTGCACCACCATTTTGAGAAATCTTATTAAATACATTTTTAACAGATATCTCTTCTCCAATATCAACACGAATCCAGTTGATATTTTCATGCATGGCAATCCCAACACTTTTCTGGGAGCGCCTTGCCAGAGCATAAATATGAAAATTCTTATAAAACGATTGCAGAAAATGGCGGCCAATAAAACCTGATGCGCCGGTTACAATAATTATGGGTAAATCAGATGGCCGGGAAGTCAAAATACTCTTATCCTATTTTTTCTCTTCATCCCTGAGAACCCGCCTTAGAACCTTACCTATATTTGACACAGGAATTTCATCCCTGAATTCAATGTTTCTGGGTCGTTTATAACCAGCCATATTTTCTTTGCAAAAAGCAAGTATCTCTTCTTGTGTTGCAGTTTCACCTTCTTTTAGTTGAATAAAGGCTTTGACTTTTTCACCGCTTTTTTCATCGGGAAATCCAACCACAGCAACCAGTTCAACCTTAGAGTTGGTATAGAGAATATCTTCTACCTCTCTTGGATATACATTAAACCCGCCAACAATAATCAAATCTTTTTTCCGATCAGTAATGGTGATATATCCGTCTTTATCTATATTTCCAATATCCCCTGTAAGAAAATACCGGTTTTCGTCAATATAGACAAACACTTCATCATTGGCATCAGGTCTTTTCCAGTAGCCTTTCATCACCTGGGGACCACAAATGGCAATCTCTCCATCTTCCCCCTGGGGAAGTTCCTGTGTGCTTTTTTCAAGGTCAACAATTTTAACATCAGTTCCAGGAATGGGAAAACCAATGGAACCAATTTTTCGGGTTTCCTTAAAAGAGGGGTTTATACAGGCAGCAGGTGAGGTTTCCGTGAGCCCATATGCTTCAAAAATAATAGAACCGGTTTTTTCTTCAAATTGCCTGCACACATCTGGAGGCAGGGGAGCACCGCCTGAAAGACATCCCATGATTGAGGAGATGTCAAATTTATCTAAAAGAGCATGATTTGTAAAAGCAACAAATATGGTTGGAACGGCTGTGATAAAAGTTGGCTTATATTTTTGTACTGCCTCGAGAACTCCAGTAAAAGGTGGGTTGCCTGCCCTGGGATCCGGGACACAGATCAGCTTGCTGCCTGTCTTTGCTGCTAAAAAAAGGGCACTTGTGATACCAAAACTGTGATACCAGGGTAAAACACCAAGAAATGTATGATATCCGCCATGTCTGAATTTTTCAGCTTTACACCCCTCTTCATGAACCAGTCTGAAATACTCTTCACACGCTTCAAGATTAGAGGTGAAATTTGTATGTAACAGCTCAGCTCCTTTGGGAACTCCGGTTGTGCCTCCGGTATAGAGCATGACAGCTGTAT
>JAOZRI010000569.1 GCA_029940235.1 Desulfobacula sp.
GTATTTATTGTTCTGGCACTTTTTCTTGATTTCGGATTGGCTTTCTGGGTTGCAGCAGGTATTCCCATCTCATTTATGGGCGCATTTCTTATTTTGGATTATTTTGGTGCATCCATTAATATGCTGACCTTGTTCGGGTTTATCATGACCCTTGGTATTCTTGTGGATGATGCCATTATTGTGGGGGAGAATGTTTATACCCATTATAAACAGGGGAAACCTGCAAAACAGGCTGTGATTGACAGTATAGGTCAGATCGGTGCACCTGTTGTCATGGCAGTAACCACCACCATTGTGGCTTTTACACCTTTGATGTATATTGCAGGGCTTATGGGTAAGTTTATCTATATCATGCCCCAGGCAGTGATCTGTATCCTTGCTTTTTCCCTTGTGGAAGCCTTTGTAATACTTCCTGCCCACCTTGAACATACTTTAAGCCCTTCAAAAAAGAAAAAAGTTCTTATTTTCAGGATTTGTTTTTTCTGGTTTTACTGGTTCAAACAAGATATTCTCGATGCACATGCATGGATTAGAGACAGGATTGAAAAAATTTTATCCTATTTTATTAAGTCGATCTATACCCCTGTTTTAAAATATAGTGTAAAAAATCAATATTTCACTCTTGCCCTGGGGTTTGGAATATTAATTGTGAGCATAGGACTTATTGCAGGTAATCATGTACCGTTTGTTTTTTTTCCCAAGACCGACAGCAACTGGGTTGTTTCAGAGGTCGTATATCCCCTTGGAACACCTTTTGAAGCTACAGAAAAGGCAATAAAACAGATTGAAAAAGGCTCTTTTGCATTAAATGAGTTCTTCAGGGATAGGGTCGTGGACGGGCAGGATCTGATAGTCAATAATTTTTCCCAGGTTGGCATTATCCCGAGAAGGGACTGGAAACCGGGAACCCATGGAGGACATTGCGGTGAAGCATGGATAGAAATACAGTCTGCGTCACAGCGCCCTGATATTACAGCTCCTGAGGTCACGGCAAAATGGCGCGAGTTAACAGGAGATATCATGGGTACGGAACTGTTGACTTTTTCCATCATCAGCGGTGGACCAGGCGGCAACCCTCTCGAAATCCAACTCATTGGCGATGATCTTGCACAGCTCCAGCTTGCAGCAGATGACCTGAAAGACGAAATAGCAAAATATCCCGGAACCTTTGACATCACAGATAATTTTCGTCCCGGTAAAATGGAAAAACGCATTCATATCAAAAAAGGTGCCAAAGCCCTTGGTATTACCATGGCTGATATTGCCACCCAGATCCGCCAGGCATATTATGGCGATGAAGTTTTAAAAGTTCAAAGAGGTAAAGATGATATCAAGGTCATGGTGCGATATTCTCAAAAAGAGAGAGAATCTGAAGCAAGTATTGATAATCTGAGGATTCGAACCCGTGACGGAAGACAGATACCTTTGAACCAGGTTGCTGATATTGAAATGGAACGCGGATATTCAGCTATTCAGAGGGTGAACAGAAAAAGGATAATTACAGTAATTTCCGATATTAATGAAGATATTGCCAATGC
>JAOZRI010000570.1 GCA_029940235.1 Desulfobacula sp.
TCTGGGTATCTTTGGTGCCTACGAGTACAAAGTTAGCGCCGGCAGCATTCACAATTGAGCTAAGATTCATAACATGCTGGTTCGGAACATCGCTGTAGGAAAACTCACATTCGTCTACTTCCAACTCTTTGATAAGCCTTGGAAGCTCTTCTTCCGCATAAATTGGAATACCGTTCGGATAGAGATCTCCAGCCAGCTCCACTGGATATTTCCTACCGTCAATGTCTGGAATCTGAGCAGCTGTGAATGCCACTACATTGTAGTTTTTATTACCCCGGTAATAGGTATTAAAATTGTGAAAATCTCTACCTGCTGCACCGAGAATCAATACATTTCTTCTAATTCTTTTATCCATAATATCCTCCGTTATATAAATTGGCTCTTAAGAATACTTCCACACCGGAAGGACCTGTGGTCTATTCAACTGTTTTGCAGTTGATCTTTGAGCGTGTAATTAATATTAAAAAATAGTGCTGATTTTATCCATTGCCCAATCGATTTCTTCTTTAGTTATAATTAAAGGAGGAGCAAACCGGATTATTGTTTCATGGGTTTCTTTTGCCAGAACACCCGCATCCTTCAATTTTTCAGTATATTTTCTTGCTTTTCCTGCTTGTTTTGTTAAATCAATTGCAATGAGAAGCCCTTTTCCCCTTACAACTTTAATAAGTGGAGAATTTAATGAATTGAGTTTTTCTTTAAAATAGGCGCCCATTTCATTTGATTTTTCCACAAGATTCTCATTGATAAGAACATCAAGTGCTACAGATGCCACAGCGCTTCCAAGGGGGTTGCCGCCAAAAGTGGAACCATGATTTCCTGGTTTAAAAACTGCATCCATGAGATCAGCATTGGCAAGAATTGCTGAAACTGGATAAAAACCACCACCAAGGGCTTTACCAATAGTTACAATGTCCGGCTGGATTTCATCATACTGATAACAGAACAGCTTTCCTGTTCTACCCAGGCCTGTCTGGATTTCATCAGTTATTAAAAGGACATTGTTCTTCTTAGTTATTTCACGACACTCTTTTAAATAGCCTTCCTGTGGCACAACAACCCCGGCTTCACCCTGAATAGGTTCCACAAGAAAAGCTACAGTATTGGGAGTGATAGCTGCTTTTAAAGCTTTGGCATCATCAAATGGAATTGTTTTAAAACCCGGGGTGAAGGGTCCGAACCCTTCCTGGCAAAGAGGATCTGTTGAGAATCCGCAAATTGTAGTTGTCCTGCCATGAAAATTATTCTGGCATACAATGATTTCAGCCTGGTTTTCTTCAACACCCTTGACCTTATAACCCCATCTGCGGGCTGCTTTAATGGCGGTTTCAACGGCTTCTGCTCCTGTGTTCATGGGCAGTGCTTTATCAAACCCGGCCATTTGGGTCAGTTTTGCAAGAAAAGGTCCCATCTGATCATTGTGGAATGCTCTTGAAGTAAGCGTTAATTTATCCAACTGCTTTTTCAGGGCATCCAGGATCGAAGGATGGTTGTGACCCTGATTTAATGCAGAGTAAGCAGAGAGCATATCGAT
>JAOZRI010000170.1 GCA_029940235.1 Desulfobacula sp.
CATTAAATGCAGGACAGACCAGAGGGTGAAGCTGAATTGCTTTTCCTTCAATCAATACAGGTTCAAATGCCTGGAATCCGAGCCGATGAAGGGTTGGAGCCCTGTTGAGCATGATAGGATATTCCTTTACAACCGACTCAAGTGCATCCCACACTTCTGTCTCTTCTCGCTCAACCATTTTCTTGGCACTCTTTACTGTTGAAACAAGGCCTTTTTGTTCAAGGTAATTATAGATAAAAGGTTTAAACAGTTCCAGAGCCATTTTTTTCGGGATGCCACATTGATGGAGCCTTAACTCTGCACCAACTGTAATAACAGTACGGCCGGAATAGTCCACACGTTTACCAAGCAGATTCTGTCTGAAACGTCCCTGTTTACCCTTTAAGGTATCACTTAAGGATTTTAAAGGTCTTTTATTGGTACCTGTGACAACTCTGCCGTGACGACCGTTATCAAAAAGGACATCCACAGCTTCCTGGAGCATTCTTTTTTCATTTCTGACAATAATATCAGGAGCATTGAGATCAACAAGTCTTTTTAAACGGTTGTTTCTGTTGATCACCCTTCTATAAAGGTCATTTAGATCTGAGGTGGCAAAACGTCCACCCTCAAGGGGTACAAGTGGTCTTAAATCAGGAGGAAGGATGGGACATGCTGTCATGATCATTCGGGTAGGTTCAATCCCGGAATTTAAAAATGCATCAATCACCTTAAGCCGTTTAGCCATTTTCTGTTTTTTAGCCACAGATTTTGTCAAACGGATTTCTTCTCTTAGCTCATCGTGAACCTCTTGCAGATCAATCTCTTCAAGCAATTTTAAAATTGCCTCGGCACCTATTCCAGCTTCAAAATCTTCTCCAAAAGTATCTAAAGCCTCATAGTATTGATCATCGGACAAAAGCTGAAGTTTTTTCAGGCCAGTCTCCATTGGATCAATGACAATATAGGAGTCAAAATAGAGAACCTTCTCAAGATTCTTAAGTGTTAAGTCAAGCACATTACCGATTTTACTGGGCAGGCTTTTCAAAAACCAGATATGGGACACAGGAGAAGCAAGCTCAATATGAGCCATTCTCTCCCGGCGTACTTTTGACTGAATAACTTCAACACCGCACTTTTCGCACACAACACCGCGATGCTTCATTCTTTTGTATTTACCGCAATTGCATTCGTAATCCTTAGTAGGACCAAATACTTTTGCACAAAAAAGTCCATCCCTCTCTGGTTTGAAAGTTCTGTAGTTTATTGTTTCCGGTTTTTTAATTTCACCATTAGACCACTCTCTTATCTGGTCTGAAGAAGCAAGGCTTATTTGAACACCCTTATAAATCTTGGGGTCCTTTGGTTTTGCGAAGAAATCATATATATTGTCCAAAATCTTCTCCTTATCTATTGCCTTCTAAAAGATTTATATCCAAACCCAGACTATTCAACTCTTTTGTCAGAACCCTGAAAGATTCAGGCATTCCCGGCTCAAGAACGTTCTGGCCTTTTACTATTTTTTCATACATCCTTGTTCTTCCTGTCATATCATCGGACTTAACAGTTAAAAATTCCTGCAGGGCATGGGCGGCACCATAAGCTTCCATTGCCCACACTTCCATCTCTCCCAATCTCTGGCCGCCAAACTGGGCCTTACCACCAAGGGGCTGCTGGGTTACCAGGGAGTAGGGACCAATGGAGCGGGCATGAAGCTTATCATCAACAAGATGATGCAATTTAAGCATATACATGGTTCCAACTGTTACTTTTTTATCAAAGGGCTCCCCTGTCCTGCCATCATAAAGTACAGACTGACCTGATTTATCAAAATCTGCAATTTCAATAAGTTTTGTGATATCTTCTTCACTTGCACCATCAAAAACCGGTGTTGCCATATGCACACCTTTTTTATAAAATGATGCAAAATCAACAAGTTCTTTATCAGACATTTTTTGAATCTTCTGAGACAGTCCACCTGTTCTTTTGTTTACTTTTTGAGCCTGGGTCCTGGAAAAGATCTCCATAACTTTTTCTCTTAATTTGTCAAGCTTCATCTCATTGAGCAGTTCATCAATGCGCTGTCCAAGTCCATAGGCTGCATGTCCGAGATGAATTTCAAGAATCTGACCAACATTCATACGCGAAGGGACTCCAAGGGGATTAAGAACCATATCAACGGGCCTTCCATCTTCAAAATATGGTAGATCTTCAACCCTTAAAATTCTTGAAACCACACCTTTATTACCATGCCGCCCCGCCATTTTATCACCAACTGACAGAACTCTTTCCATTGCAACACTGATTTTAATCATCTTGAGAACACCGGGAGGAAGATCATCTCCTTTTTCAAACCGGGATACAAGTCCGTTAAAATGTTCTCTTGCTTTTTTGATCTGTTTTTGTGCACTTTCAAGTATAACCTGTGCTTTTTCAGTAATCACAGCATCTTTTACAGAGACATCGACCAAAACTGCAATGGGAATACCTTTAAAAAGATTCTTTTTTACTTTGGTTCCAGATTTGATCAGCACCTGACCCGTTTTTTCAAGGCTGGCAATAATATTTTTACCTTTTAAAATAGACTCAACTTTTTCCCGGGCTACATTGGAAATAATTTTAATTTCATCATCTCTATCTTTTTCAAGGCGTTCAATCTCATCATCTTCTATAAGCCTTGTCCGGTCATCTTTAGTCAGGCCTCTTCTAATAAAAACCTTTGCATCAATAACTTTACCCCGTACTCCGGGTGGTACACAAAGAGAAGTGTCTTTTACATCACCTGCTTTTTCACCAAAGATTGCCCGCAACAGTTTTTCTTCTGGAGAGAGCTGGGTTTCTCCTTTTGGTGTAATCTTACCAACAAGAATATCTCCTGGATTTACTTCAGCGCCAAGACGTATAATACCGCTTTCATCAAGGTTGCTTAAAGCTTCTTCTCCAACATTGGGAATATCCCTGGTAATTTCCTCTTTACCAAGTTTTGTATCCCGTGCCAGCACCTCATATTCTTCAATATGAACAGAAGTATAAACTGCATCCTTTACAAGACGTTCACTAACAAGAATGGAGTCCTCATAATTGTATCCATCCCATGGCATGAATGCAACTGTTACATTTTTACCAAGGGCAAGTTCTCCCATTTCTGTGGAAGGACCATCTGCAATGACCTGACCCTTTTTGACTTTCTCACCTTTTTTTACAATAGGTCTGTGGTTAAAACAGGTATTCTGGTTGGAACGGATAAATTTTGAACACTCATAGATGGAGACAACCTTGTCAAAATCTTCTCCCTGTGCATCATTGTTCCGTACAACAATACGCTTGGAATCCACATCATCAATAACACCATCATATTCAGATACGATTGTAACACCGGAATCCCGCGCAACAATACTCTCCATTCCTGTACCAACAAGTGGAGCTTCACTGGTTATCAATGGAACTGCCTGGCGCTGCATGTTGGAGCCCATCAAAGCCCTGTTTGCATCATCATTTTCAAGAAAAGGTATCAAAGATGCAGATACAGATACTAACTGGTTGGGAGAAACATCCATGAATTTGACATCGGCATTTTCAATCATTTCAAATTCACCTGCAACCCTTGAAGACACAAGAGAATTGATAAAATTCCCATCAACATCAAGAGGTGCATTTGCCTGAGCAATCGGTTGTGTTCCTTCCTCAAAGGCTGTTAAATTCTTAATTTCCTTTGAAGCCTTCCCATCATTTGCAATTCTAAAAGGTGTTTCAATAAACCCGAAATCATTCACACTCGCAAAGGTGCATAAAGAGACAATCAATCCAATATTCGGACCTTCAGGAGTTTCAATGGGACATATTCTACCATAATGAGACGGGTGAACATCTCTTACCTCAAATCCTGCTCTCTCCCTTGTCAAACCTCCGGGACCCAGAGCTGACAATCTTCTTTTATGTGTAGTTTCAGATAGAGGATTGGTCTGATCCATAAATTGTGATAACTGGGAAGTACCAAAAAATTCTCTTACAACAGCAGACACAGGCTTGGGATTGATTAAATCATGGGGCATCATGGCATCCACTTCCTGCATGCTCATTTTTTCCTTGATAGCTCTCTCCATCCTGACAAGACCGATTCTGTAATGATTTTCAAGAAGCTCGCCAACAGCACGGACACGCCTGTTACCAAGATGATCAATATCATCAACCTGACCCTGGGTGTCTTTTAGTTTAATCAGTGTGGCAGTTGTTAAAAGCACATCTTCTTTTCTCAGTGTTTTAACATTAATCTTAGTATCGACACCAAGACGATGGTTCATTTTTAACCTTCCTACTCTGGAGAGGTCATAATAGGTCTGCCTGAAAAAAAGATGGTCGATAAAATCCTGGGCAACTTCCATAGTGGCTGGATTTCCAGGTCGAAGCCTCCTGTATATATCCATTAGAGCTTCTTCTTTTGTTTCTGTTTTATCCGAAACAAGGGTTTTGCGCATGGCATCAGAACTTGCCGGGTCTACATAGAGGAGATCAAAATCATTCAATTCCTTCTCTTCTATTATTTCAAAAGTATCTTCAGTTATAAGATCGCCTGCTTTAAAAATGATATCCTGACCATCATTATCAATAATATTCCGGGCAAAAGCTCTGTCAATTAGTTCAGTGTCTTGAATAGGTATATATTCAAGACCATCTTCAACAAGCTGTTTTAATGCCCGCTTTGTGAAAATTCTTCCCTCTTTAACAACAATTTTTTTTGTTTTGGGCGATTTAATATCAAAATTTGCTCTTTGACGTTTCAAGTTCTCAGGGGAAAAATTTTTAAAGAAAGAGCCATTTTTCATAATTATATGCTCTTGATCATAAAAGAAATCTAAAATATCTTCACTTGTATAACCAAAAGATTTAAAAAGCGTGGATATGGGAAACTTTCTACGCCTGTCAATTCTTATGTAAACAATATCTTTGATATCAATTTCCATATCAATCCAGGAACCCCTGACAGGAATAATTCTGGCATTATATATAATTTTTCCTGAAGAGTATTTTTTACCTTTATCGTGATCAAAAAATACACCTGATGACCTGTGGAGCTGACTTACCACCGCCCTTTCAGTACCATTTATAATAAAGGTACCCCTTGGAGTCATCAACGGTATTGTGCCAAAATAAATTTCTTGCTCTTTAATATCACGAATAGTTGACAGATCTGTCTCTTTATCGTGATCATAAACAACGAGTCTGACTCTAATATTAACAGGAATATCATAGGTCATACCCCTTGCTGAGCATTCCTTCATGGAATGCTTTGATTCGCCAAAAGAGTAGGAAACATATTCCAAAGATGCTGTATTTGTAAAATCCTTAATGGGAAATACAGATTGAAAAACAGCATGAAGCCCTTTTTCATCCCTCTTCTCAGCTAAAACATATCGTTGAAGAAAACTCTCGTAAGAATTTCTCTGCATTCCTATTAAATCAGGAATATCAATAATTTTTTCTCTACTGCCAAACTCTTTTCTTGCACGCTTATTGGTCAAAAGACTTCCGGTCATGAGATCTCCTGGGGTCTTGGTTTTTCCAATG
>JAOZRI010000571.1 GCA_029940235.1 Desulfobacula sp.
GTATAAGAGACAGTCTGACTTTCTTGACCTCAGCAATTGGATAGTTTGATCAAGGCTTATGGTGAGTTCTTTTCTAAAAGGAGGACATTTTTCAAGCTTTGCATTTGTATGGCTTAATGCTCCATGGGGGCAAACTGCTACACAATGGCCGCATCCCATGCACAAATCATCATTAATTGTCAGCATCACAGGAAATCCGTCAGGTTTGACCCTTGATATTAAATTACCGGGACATATTTTGACACAGAGGTCATCTTTTTTACATTTTTTTTCATCTACGAGTATTCTTTTATGTCCCATTTGAGAATCCTCCACAAAGACAGGGCTGGTTCTGGTTAAAATTTTTGTTGTGCGGGTGCATATTCAAAGTTATACCCAAGGTACTCAGGGCCAAAAATCTTGAGTCCTTTCTCAGATATAAAATCATCGGGTGCCGGTAAAATAATAACAGCAACATTCATTCCCTTTCTATGATTAGGGTTCGTCACTGGCTCGTCAGTGTCTGTATCAACCAGGCATATCAGGTCAGGGATAGTTGCATGCACCTTGTTGTTAAGCCAGGAGATCATATTTTCATTTTTAAAAACTATTTTGTAAGTATTGCCTGTATAGTCATTTGTTCCCTGAATCAGGATTTCCCCTACAGTAAAACCGGAATCGGTTTTACAGGAAAAATCTTCTATTTGTCCACTGAAAGCAATAAAACCATTACCTATGTCAGCAATTTCCTGTACAACATTTTTTTGTTTCTGTTTTGCTTTTCTAAATGCTTTGCCCAGTTTAAAAGCATATGAAATAGCTCCTTTGATAATAGCATTTTTTAAGGTCTTCATCTCAAGAGCATGGTCAATAACTGCTATATCATTTCTGCTTGCCATGGCCAGGGAACGAACAAGTTGTTCTGCTCTTTCATCATCAATTACATTTTCGAAGATCATCATTTCCCCGAAAATATTTGCCATGATAATGGGAGCTGCCGGCAATCCGTTCAGATAATAAGTGGAATGGGTAATCTCGGGCACGGCTCTGCCGGCAGGATCGGCATCAATAATAAATCCGCCAGACATTGCGGCAACATAAAAAGATATGGCAGTGTTGGCTCCACCGAGCTCACAGGATATGGTTCCGTAAAAATCTGTGTCCAAGTATTTTTTGAGTCGATCAAAAGCAAGCATGATGGGTTGCTGCTTTATTCTTGGTAGTCTGTCATATTGTTTTTCCTCTTCTTCGGGTAAAGGAGAGATTGCCCCCAGAAGATATGGTGTGCATACCATGGCATTATCCGGCACATCATCTATACTGACAAGTTTAAACTCTTTGCCAAGAAGCAAGGCTTCTTCGATGAATTCCAGACCTTCTTCCATTTCTCCACCCCCTCCTGTGCCAAGGATGGTGCACCCATACAAAATATCGTATAAATCCTGTCTGTTCAGTGTTTTTATCAACTGCTTCCCCCAATATTTAAAAACAAACTGGGTATCCGCTTGCCTCCAGTAACCACAACCTGTAGTATGCCAGCTATAT
>JAOZRI010000171.1 GCA_029940235.1 Desulfobacula sp.
ATTGAAAAAATATATTTTACTGGCTTCACCACTGATCATTGTGTGGCACAAACCATGGATACGCTAATCTCTGACGGGTACGAGTGTATACTTGTATCAGATTGTACAGCTGCGCGAAACAGCAAAATACAGCAAAAAATTGAAAACAAGTACGTATCTATCCAGAGTAAAAAAATTATAGAAGAACTCTCAAATTAGATATTCAAGGTGCCCCCTAAGGACTAAAATTCCAGCTGCTTTCGGTTTTTACATGAAACCAGATTTTATTGATAACTTCTTTTACAATCGTTGGCTTTTTCAAAATCAAGCAGCCATTTTTTCCGGTGCAGGCCGCCGCCATAACCTGTCAAACTGCCATCAGATCCGATAATCCGATGGCAGGGGATAATAATGCCAACCCGATTATGTCCATTTGCAGATGCTACTGCTCTAACTGCTTTTGGATTGCCAAGCTCAATGGCCTGCTGTTTATATGACCATGTCTCGCCGTATGGAATTTTCCGGAGCATTTTCCATACAGATTTTTGAAATACGGTTCCAGGTGTATGTAGTTTAACATTAAATACTTCTCTTTTTTTAGAGAAGTATTCATGGATTTCAGACTGGACCTGATCTAAGTGCGGGTTTTTTCCCGGGAGAATAACTGCATTAAGCCTTTTACATAAATCTTTAAATTCTGTCTCCAATGCACGGCGGTCTGTAAATTCAAGCATACAAAGCCCTTTGTCACTGGCACAGGCAAACATGGGGCTGATTGGTGTTGTAAACCGAATAATGTTTAAAACCAATTTTTCTCTGGAGCCCGTAGGCGGCTCTCCAAATATACTCCGAAAGCCTTCATTAAAACCGCTCAAAGACTGGTACCCACTATCAAATGCCGAGTCTGTTATTGTATTACCATGTTTAATACCATTATAGGCTGTATTAATCCGCAACATTCTCTGATAAGCGTGGAATGTAATATGATGATATTTTTTAAACCATCTTCTAATCTGGCTGGGTTGGATACCTCTTTGCCTCAAGTCATAGTCCTTGATTCGCAGGTATGGATTTTGATGCAGCTCTTTTATTATCTTTTTGATATAATCTGGAGTCTCATTCAATTTTTCCATTGGACGGCAGACTTTACAGGGTCTGAATCCGTTTTGAAGAGCTTCCTGGGCTGTATCATAAAAAACAACATTCTCTGATTTGGGTTTTCTGGCACGGCAGGAAGGTCTACAGAATATACCGGTTGTTTTCACTGCTGTGACAAAAATGCCTTCATAGGAAGAGTCTTTTTTACCAATTGCATTATATTTTTCCTGAAATGTCAATTTCTTCATTTTAGATAAATTCCTTTGCTCATCTTTCTAATTTTTAGCCTAAAATATTTCAATCTAGATACAAAATAGCATGGGCTTTTATTTGCTGCCACCGAAAAATTGACAAGTTTATTCAATTGCTGCATAAAAGACTAAATTTCAGCGGCTTCTCTGTCCACAACCAGCAGGTAAAGTCTATTTTCTCTTATTTGAGAAAAAGCAATTATTTGTTGTTACAATAATATTTTGCTTCACAAACGATTGTCTATCTGTTAAAACCCATTGAAAACAAGCAGGTAGTGTATATTTTAACTTGATACAACTCTATAAAAGAAAACAACTATTGAAAAAATTAATTTTATTTCTTAAAACGCTTTTCAACAAAGAGGAGAAGTTAAAACCTTCTTCATCCTTATATTCTGCCCCCCCGGCACCACAACCAAAGTCCGCACCCCCAAACCTCAAAAAAGCATATAAAAGACCAAAAAAGAAAAAATGGTCCATAAATAACTTTCTTGTGGAACCCAAAAAAGGGGAGACAAGATTTCATGACTTTGATCTGCCTTTAAGTGTTATGCATGCAATTGCAGATTTGAAGTTTAAATATTGCACTCCTATCCAGGCACAACTTTTGACACATACGCTGGAAGGCAAAGATGCTACAGCCAAGGCCCAGACAGGCACAGGAAAAAGTGCAAGCTTTATTGTCACCATTATGACAAGATTTCTTAAAAAACCATTTAAAAATAAAAATGGGGCGCCAAGAGCATTAATCCTTGCGCCGACAAGGGAACTTGTCCACCAGATTGAAAAGGATTTTAAATCCCTTGCAAAATATACCAATTTAAGAATTATAGCCATCTTTGGCGGCACTGGTTATAAAAAGCAGCAGGATATGCTCAAATCAAAACCTGTTGATGTTATTGTGGCAACCCCGGGTCGTTTTATAGATTTTATGAATAAAAACATGATCAATCCATCCAAGGTGGAAATTGTTGTGCTTGATGAAGCTGATCGCATGCTGGACATGGGTTTTATCCCGGATGTCCGAAGAATTATATTAAGAACTCCTCATAAAAACAGCCGCCAGACCCTTTTCTTCTCTGCAACTTTAACTGATGATGTATTAAGACTTGCCGACAGCTGGACAACCAGCAGCAAGGTTCAAATAGAAATAGAGTCAGAACATGCTGCTGCAGATACAATTAATCAGATCATTTATATTTCAACAGAACAAGACAAATTCAAACATGTTTATAATCTTATAAATGATGAAAAGTTAAAAAGGGTACTTTTATTTGTAAACAGAAAAGATACTGCAAGAACCCTATCAACAAAATTTGAAAGATATGGGCAAAAATGCAGCGTACTTTCCGGAGATATCTCCCAGGACAGACGTTTTAAGGTCTTGAATAATTTTAAAAACGGCAGGATCAATCTCCTTGTTGCAACAGATGTGGCTGCACGTGGGCTGCACATTAAAGATATCAGTCATGTTATCAACTATGATCTTCCATATGAACCTGAACACTATATCCATAGAATAGGAAGAACAGGGAGAGCTGGAGCAACCGGCACATCCATCAGCTTTGCCGATGAAATGAGCTCATTTTTTATCCCAAAAATTGAAGAGGTACTGGGTAATAAAATTGACTGCGAGTATCCATCTGAAGCTCTGGACAAACCTCTTCCCAAGCCCACAAAAAAATATCCCTCAAAACCAAAATATAGTAAAAAGCGAAAACCATTTAAAGGAAAACACAGGCCAAAACAATACAGAAAAAATTAATTTTGTGCAATGAGTATCAAGGCAAAGAGAACTATCCAGAAGCCTGTCCATTGTGCTTTTGTAAGTTTTTCTTTTAAAATTAACCACGCCAGTAAAACTGTTATTGCAGGATAAATTGATGTTACAACTACAGAGATATCAAGCCTGCCGATCTTTGAAGCAAGAACAAAAAATGTATTTCCAGCTGCATCACATACTCCAGCCAGTATAATCATTGGAAAATTTTCTTTTAAAGGAATAAGATTTTTCTGTTTTATTTTTGCAATTGGTAAAAAAAGGGCAATTGAAGCAATCCGGGCTGATATTAATGGCCAGAGGATACTATCAGCGGAAACCTGGCTGATGATTATAAAAAACATTCCAAATCCCAGGCCTGCGGCAATGGGCAGCTTTAATTCGCTTAGGAGTGTTGGGGCTTTGCTTTTGCCTCCTGATAAAAACCAGACTGCGATAATTGCCAGTGCAAATCCTGCAAGCTGTAATATTGTGGGAAATCCCTGGATAAAAATTCCAACTATAACCGGAAAAACAGCACTGACCACAGCAGCCACCGGCGCCACAATGCCCATTTTACCTGTGGAAAGCCCCTTATACAAACAGGTAAGACCGATTGTGCCGCATATGCCCGCACAACATCCAAGAAAAAGATCATATAAACCTGGCAGAGTCTGCCCGGAAATAGAAGCCAGCCCAAACAGCATTAACCCGCCCGTGAGCTGGGAAAAAATTATAACTGAAAACAGAGGACTTTTTTTGGTGACAATACCACCTGCAAAATCACCAGCTCCAAAGCTTAAAGCAGCACCAAGTCCATAAATTATAGATAAAAAATGTGATCCCAATGGAAAATCCTGTCAATTTTTATTTTACTTTCTCTTTGGCCACACAATAGATGCCACCTTTAAAATAACCTGGTTTAAAGCATGCATTACATGAGATACAGGCAGCAGGCTTAAGATCTCCTCTTTTCCAGCGCAAAGGCAGGTCTGGTTCCCTGATAAGAGGTCTGGAAAAAGAGATAAAATCCAATCCATGCTTCTCCAGCGCCTGCAAAGAAATGTTATAAGATCTGAATCCCCCCACAGATATAACAGGACAGGAAACCACATTTTTAACAGCAAGGGCAACTTTAAGATTGTAAGCCTCTTTTTCAGGTTGATCTATTTTGATTCTGATGGGGCTTTTTTTCTTGGAAGCACCAGTGCCAGCAGAGACTTCTATGGCATCAATCCCTTTTTGGGAAAGCATTTTTGCTGCAAAAAGTGCATCTTCCAACTCCAGGCCTTGATCCACATAATCAGCAGCATTTAGTTTTATGAATACAGGAAAATCCTTTCCCACCATTTGTCTGATTGCATCATAGACTTCAATCAGGAAACGACATCTGTTTTCTATACTGCCGCCATACTGATCTGTTCTCTGGTTTGTAAGAGGAGAGAGAAACTGATTGATCAGATATCCATGGGCTCCATGGATCTGAATACCATCAAATCCATATTGTTTTGCTCTTAAAGCCGCCTTGCCAAAGGCTTGGACAATATCGTGTATTTGAGACTCATTAAGTTGTAAAGGCTTTTCTGAATACTGGGCAGCCTCAATATCAGAAGGTGCGACAGGAGTGCTTCCTGAAAATTTTGCTTTTGCCTGCCCCCCGGCATGGACAAGCTGGATGGCAATTTTACACCCTGCATCATGGACAGCTTTTGTCACTGTTTTAAATTCTGATTCAAACTTATCAGAATAAAGCCCCATCTTTCCAGGATTCTGTTTGCCTTCCAGCCGCACATATGTATATCCTGAAATAATGAGACCAATGCCTCCCTTTGCAAGATCTGTATAGTATTGGATCAATTTCGCTGTGGGACGACCATCAGAGTCGCACATACCTTCCCATGTGGCAGATCTTACCAATCTGTTTTTAAGTTTCATGCTGCCAATGGAACCGGTTTTAAATAATGTATTCATTTTTTTTACCCATGATTTTTGATTATTACAAATTTTAAAAACCAATATTTAACATGGAGTGTAACAAACAATCAATTTGTTTATTTAATTAAAATTAGGATTAAAAATTCAGACAACAAAATCTATTTTAATAAGATCAATTAATCTCCAAATAGGTTGAATACTCACTCTTAGACTCGGTATGCTTATAATTCCATTTAATTGAATTGCAATTTTTAAATTGACTTTCCATAATAAATTGAATAGTGCAGTAATTACAATAAAAGGAAAGATAAGAAGTAGATATAGATAAAATTTCTTTGTTTTAAAAACAATATAGGAATAGGTGGAAAATGATTCCACCTATAACAACCAATATCATGGAAAATTTTCCATATATTAATACTGTTGAACAAAACCGCTACGCGGAAGCAAATCAAAGCATACAGCT
>JAOZRI010000572.1 GCA_029940235.1 Desulfobacula sp.
ACCATGAACAGGTGGAGATTTCCGTTGGTATCCAGAAAATGGCAAATGCATGGACAGCAGGTGTAATGTTTACCATAAATCCTGCAACCGGCGATACCTCTGCCATTGCAATTGATGCTAATTGGGGATTTGGAGAGAGTGTTGTAAGCGGTGAATGCACTCCAGATAACTTTATTATAAACAAAATTACAGATGAAATTATTAAAAAAACTGTTTCCCATAAAACCATTTTATATACCCGTGATCCCGAGACCCACAGTGTTGTAAAACAGGATGTTCCAGGAGAGAGAACAGATACTCAGTGTGTGGTGGACAAAGATGCCATTGAACTTGCCAAAATAGGAAAGAAAATTGAAAAACACTATGGCAAGGCAATGGATATTGAGTGGGCCATTGACAAAGACACGCCAGGCAAGGCAAAGATTATGATTTTGCAGAGTCGGCCTGAAACTGTATGGAGTGATAAAAAGGTTGAACCTGTTATGAAGGCAAGATCATCTGCTCTTGCACATATATGCGCAGGGCTAGTAGCAGGCAAAAAAGTTAATTAGTATTTAAATAAAAATTCACCCATCTGCTTCGTTGCTGCACAATTTTACAATCCTCACGTACTTCAGTACGCTTCGGTTGTAAAATTGCTTGCGCCTTACATATGGGCAAATTTTTATTCAAATACGGACTTCGAACTTTGCGCATTGTATCCTGGCAAGTTACATCCAAATTCAGGTCTGAGTTGAGACAATATTTTATAGAGGTAGATGCCTCTAAAAACTTAATATTATAATTTAAAAAAAAGGAGAGAGTTTTATGAAAGACATGAGAGATTTTATTGCTTTATGTGAAGAAAAAGGACTTTTAAAGCGGATTACAGCTGAGGTTGATGCCCATCTGGAATTATCACATATTGCAAAATTAAATGAAGAAGATGAAGGCCCTGCATTACTTTTTGAAAACATTAAAGGATATGATACACCAGTCATTACAAGTGCAGCTACAACCGTAGAAAGACTGGCACTTATCATGGAAGAACCACTGGATTCCAGTCTTTTTGATCTCTATGATGCATGGGCTACAAAGGCAAAAAATCCAATCCCGCCAAAATATGTTGAAAAATCCCAGGCTCCCTGTAAAGAGAATATTATGATGGGTGATGATGTGGATCTCTATAAATTCCCGGTTCCCCACTACTATCCTCTGGATGGCGGTCAATATTACGGCACAGCCCATTTTTTTATTACCAAAGATCCTGATGGAGATTGGGTAAACCTTGGAACCTATAGAAGTCAACTCCTTGGGAAAGATAAAATTGGAACTCAGTTCATTAAAGGTAAACATGCCGATATCATGCTTAAAAAATACCAGGCATTGGGAAAACCCATGCCGGTTGCTTCCATTTCAGGTTGTGATCCCATCCTTTTTATCCTTGGTGCTGCAAGAGTTGGTGCTTTTACAAGTGAATATGATGTGGCAGGTGCTTTCAGGGGCGAAGCTGTTGAAGTAGTAAAAGGTGAAGT
>JAOZRI010000573.1 GCA_029940235.1 Desulfobacula sp.
GCCTATTTCCTGAGGCAGATATTTCATTTTAGTGATACCAACACCATGTTCTCCAGTAATAGTGCCACCAAGATCAAGAGTTGCATTAAAAAGAGTGTCAACTGCTTTTTGAGCCCTTGCAGATTCACTCTCATCAGCTTTATTATACATTATATTACAATGGATATTACCATCTCCTGCATGGCCAAAGCTTACCACCTTTAAGCCTGATGTCTTTTGTAACTCCTGGGTAATGTGAACCATGTCTGGAATTTTATCAACGGGCACTACAATATCTTCATTAATTTTATTGTTTGCAATCTTATAAAGTGCTGGAGACAAGGCTTTTCTGGCATTCCATAACTCCTGAGACTGGATTTGATCCTTTGCAATAAGCACATCAAGAGCATTACAGGCAAAACACAATTTTTCAATATTTTGAGCATCATATTCAACCTGGGTCGTGGCACCATCAAGTTCAATAATTAGCAGGGCTTGAATATTGTCGGGCAAATCAAAACTTATATAATCTTTTATAAGATCAATACTTGCTTTATCAAGATATTCAACACACCTTGGAAGTACAGTTTCTCTCATGATAGCTGACACAGTTTTTGCAGCCCTTTGCATAGTGTCAAAAAAAACTGCCATTGTCTTAACTGCAGCAGGTTTTGCCAGCAGTCTGAGTGTGATTTCAGTTACTATTGCCAAAGTACCTTCGGAACCTACAATCAATCTAGTCAAATCATAACCTGCAACGCCTTTTGCAGTCCTTACACCTGTTTGAATCACCTCTCCAGAAGGCAGGACAGCTTTTAAGCCAAGAACATAATCCCTTGTAACTCCATATTTAACTGCTCTTGGCCCACCTGCACACTCACCGATATTCCCACCCATTGTACAGACGGATGAACTTGCAGGGTCAGGGGGATAAAATAGATTTTTTTCTTCCACTTTTTTATGGAAATCAGCAACAATAACTCCTGGCTGAACCCTTGCAATAAAATTATTTTCATCAATCTCAAGAATTTTATCCATGCGGCTTGTCACCATTACAAGCCCGCCCTGCACAGGGACTGCACCCCCTGTCATTCCAGAGCCAGCACCTCGGGGGACTACGATGAGTTGCTCTTTTGATGCCAGGCTTAAAATTTTTGATACTTCTTTTTGAGAACCAGGAAATACAACAGCTTCAGGCAGAGATGAAGCTCCAGTGGCATCATAGGAGTAACACAGAAGCTCTTCTTTTTGCTTTGTAACATTTGATGGGCCGCAAATTTTTTTTAGACTTTTGTAAACAGAACCTGAAAGTCCCATTTATAATTTTCCTGTCTCTATCTTTTTGGAAAGATATTTTATCTGGTTAAAAAGAACGCTTTTCTGCTTTAACTCTTTTTCAATTGCATTTATGGCATAAATGGCTGTGGCATGATATTTATTAAAACTTGTACCTATGGTTTTAATTGGTTGGTCTGTATATTTTCTGGCAAGAAAAATTGCCATTTGTCTGGGCTTTACAATCCTCTGTTTTC
>JAOZRI010000574.1 GCA_029940235.1 Desulfobacula sp.
ACATAATACATAATGCTGAGAAGATCCTGCTTTGATGCTTTTTCTCCAGCTTTAATTTGCAGGTTGCCTTTATTGTCTTTAATGGGGCCTGTAAAGGGCTCAAACACATCAACACCTTGCTGCATCTGTGCATACCTCATTGTAACAAGTTTATAGGCTGAAATTTTACCAAACTCTTTTGTGTCAATCATTGCATTTTTAAGATCGCCAACAAATTTTGGATTGATTATATCTGTTGCGTTTCCGCCGAGAATGGCTGCTTTCTCTTTTGCAAGCCACCAGATATCATCATTTGTCCATGTTCCATTATAAATTTCTTCAAGGATTTTTACATAAATTCCACCCCAGTCCATGAGCTGCCCTGA
Organism: Desulfobacula sp.; assembly: GCA_029940235.1. Classification (GTDB taxonomy): domain Bacteria; phylum Desulfobacterota; class Desulfobacteria; order Desulfobacterales; family Desulfobacteraceae; genus Desulfobacula. Next base: position 366 of record JAOZRI010000574.1, read on the forward strand.
AACAACAGAATCTTTTCCATAGGGCTGCATGGGTGAATAGTGACTGAAGGTATAAATCTGTTTGCCTTTTTCACTGTGGCTTTGTCCCACTTCAATCACAGCAGGTGTATCTTCAGTAAAAGCAAGGGCATCACAGCCTTCTGCAATTAATGCTTCTGCAGCTTCTTTTGCCTTGTCAGGACCATACCATGCATATATCCATTTTACATTGAGAGTGGCTTTGGGATTTGCAGCTTTAATGCCAAGGGCATAGGCATCAATGTGGCGGATAAGTTCAGGAATGGGGAAAGCTGCCACATAACCTATTTTATTGGTCTTGGTTAAAGCACCTGCCATGATTCCATTGAGATAATACATCTGGTAAAGATCACCAAAATATGTTCCTACATTTTTCGAATTTTTAAATCCTGAACAGTGCATGAAAGTTTTGTCAGGATATCTTTCACCTGCTTTGATTGTGTCTTCCATATAGCCAAAGCTTGTGGTGAAAACAACGTCACATTTTTGTTTTTGCACAAGTCTGTCAATAATTCTTGCACTGTCTGCTTCTCCAACAGATTCTACAATAATAGTTTCAAGCCAGGGTAATTTTTTTTCTGCAAATTTTTTGCCCATGTCATGGGCATGGGACCATCCATAATCACCGACAGGGCCTACATATACAAAACCTGCTTTAAGTTTTTTAACAGCTGGTTTAACAGCTGCCTGTTTGGTAAGTCCTTCCACTTTTTTGGCTAATTCATCTACTCTTTTAGCCAGTTCTGCAATCTGTTGTTCTAGTTTGGATGTATCAACTTGGCCTTGTTGTCCACAGGAAACAAAAAAAATGCTGAATAAAAAGACAAGCAACAATGGTACAATTATAAACCTTTTTTTCATTCTTATTTACTCCTTTTTTAAGTTAATTAAAAATTTCAGGGATAATACGATATTTAAGTTATAGCCGTCAAGAATTAGATTTGGGAATTTGATATTTATTATAAAATTATTTATTGGGCTTTTTTCCATGCATAAATGATTTTTACGGCAGGTTTTCATATAAAAAAATAATTTATTTCCGATTAAACAATGTAGGTTAAAAAAGCAATATAGATTCAGCAGGTTTTGCCAAAAGAGCATGCCGGGAAGGTGCATGTTTT
>JAOZRI010000172.1 GCA_029940235.1 Desulfobacula sp.
GACTTCATGATAAGAGATTTTGCCCTCTTTGCCCTGCAGATTTATTATAATCACAACACTAAAGCGGAGCAGCAGAACTTCTGCAAGGAAATTATGCTCATTAAACCTGTTGCTGATCCCAAACAGTACACTGGAATATGGGACAAATATGTGAGTAAACTCAACGGCGAATATGAAATGACTTTGTAAAAATAATTTTTATCTCTGTTGGTATAAGCGCCCTGACCTTTTAAAAAAATTAAAAAATCAGGTTCTCTGCCATATCATCCATGTTTAGCATATTGGACTATTATGAATCAAGCTTCATAATAGTCTTGACTTTTCTGAAGTTTACTTCATAATCATCAAGATGAAACGTTATCTTGAAAATTATATTAAAAAAGACCTTCATGAAAAAATTATTCTTTTATCAGGGCCACGACAGGTCGGAAAAACAACACTGTCAAAGCAGCTGACACCTTTATACACATATCTGAATTTTGATTCAACGCCTGATAGAAAAATTATCCATGCTGAAGAGTGGACACGTGATGTTGAAATGGTGATTTTTGATGAAGTCCATAAAATGAAGAACTGGAAATCATGGATAAAAGGTATCTATGATGTTGAGGGGAGTTCTCCTTCAATACTGGTTACAGGTTCTGCAAGATTAGATACATATAAAAAAGGAGGAGAGTCTTTGGCAGGCAGGTTTTTTTCATATCGCCTGCATCCTTTAACGGTAAAAGAAATCTGTTCTTATCTAAAAGAAGAGTCTAAAACAGCACTTGACCAGATTCTTGAGTTTGGCGGTTTCCCGGAACCATATTTAAAAAACAACAGACGATTTGCAAAGCGTTGGAGAAGAACCCATACTGATACGATTATCAGGGAAGATCTTCTGGATCTTGAAAGAGTCAGAGATATAAAATCCATTGAAATACTTATTGATCTATTGCGGTCACGCGTGGGGTCAACAACCTCTTTTGCATCACTGTCCAATGATCTTCAGGTCTCTATTCATACTGTTAAACACTGGTTGCAGATCCTTGAAAATATGTATGTCATCTTCCCGGTGCGGCCATATCATAAAAATATAGCGCGAAGCCTGTTAAAAGAGACAAAATATTATCTATATGATACAGGAGCTGTTGACGGGCATTTAGGTGCTAAACTTGAGAACACTGTTGCCTGTGCACTGCTGCGCGAGTTGCATTTTATTGAAGACACAACAGGAAGTACTGTTGCTCTTCATTATCTCAGAGATAAAGAAAAAAATGAGGTGGATTTTCTTCCAGTTATTGATAACAAGCCCATAATGATGATTGAAGTTAAATTAAACGATGACAGCTTTGCTCCTTCCCTGTTTCGATTTAATAAATTTTTTAAGGATATAAAAACAGTTCAGATTGTCCATAACCTGCGGCACAAAAAAACAAAGGGGTCTGTGAATATGTTATCTGCCCATGAATTTTTAAAGAATATAAAATTATTGTCAGAACAATCCTTGATTTAATTCTTACTCATAAGCTTTGATACTGCTTTTTCAAGACCGTCTAAGGATAATTCATACATGGGAAAAATCTTTGATATTGCCATGATAGTGTGAGTATACCCCCACATGGTTTCAGAGACCGGGTTAAGCCATACTGAATGCTCAAAGGTTTTTTTCATGAAATTGAGCTGCTCCATGCTTGGTCTGCCGCTTCTTTCAGTGATATGAATAGAGCCGTCATGTGCCATGAGTTCATAGGGAGCCATACTTGCATCTCCAACAATGATCAGCCTTGTATCAGGATCAATGCGTGAAAACTCAATAATATTTTTTGGTTTTTTAAATCTGCCTGGATCTTCCCATAAATAATCATAAATTGTATTATGGAAGAAATAAGTTTTTACCTCTTTAAACTGGGATCCTGCATAATCAAAAAGAGTTTGAACCACCTGTATATAAGGGTCCATGGACCAGCCGCCATTATCAATGGCAAGGATGATCTTGAGCTTGTCTTTTAAGGCTCTTTCAAATATAAGTTCAATCTCGCCTGCATTTCTCATGGTCTCTTTAATGGTTTCATCAATATTGATATTATCCAATGGACCAGCCGGAATCATATTACGCAAACGTTTTAAAGCTTCCCCGATCTTTGCCTGGGTTAAAGGGCCTGCTGTTGAATAATCTTTATACCGTCTTTCATTGGCAACTTTTACAGCAGATTTATTTCTTGATTCTCCGCCAACCCGCATACCGCCCGGATGATGCCCTGAGTGCCCGACAGGAGAATAACCACCCGTGCCAATCCATTTATAGCCACCATGGTGTTCTCCATCCTGATCTTTTAACCTTTTTTTAAAATATTCAATCAACTCTTCAGGAGACATATTCTTAAGCTGCTCTTCATCAACTCCAAGGGCATCAGCCATTCTTTTTGGATTTTTAAGCCACTCATCAAGCATACCCCTTGCCATTTCATCAATTTCAAACCCGTCATTTTCAGGCAGAGGTACTCCTTCAAAATGGTGGACAAACACCTGATCATAAAGGTCAAAATATCTCTCACTTTTAACTAATATTGCCCTTGCACTGGTATAAAAGTCATCAAGGCTGGTTATCATTCCGTTATACAATGCTTTTTGCAGTGTGAGAAATGATGTAGGTGATACAGGGATCCCTATCTCTTTTAAAGTATAGAAAAATTTTAAAAACATAAAACCGCCAATTAAAACATTCGTCTTCTGGATGCTATATTTTTCGCTCTTTCATAGTCTGGGCTCTTTTTAAACAGAACACCCAGAAATGGGAGCTTTCCTTTAACAAGATCCTTTGCCCTGAAATCAGGGTCAGCATTTAATGCTCTGATCCAGTTGATCAATTCCCGTGTAGCAGGTTTTTTCTCAATTCCATCAATTTCACGCATGGTGTAAAAAGAGTCAATTGCATTTTGAGCAAGCTTTGTATCAATTTCCTGAAAATGAACCCCGATTATTTTTCTCATCATTTTAGGATCAGGAAAGGCTATGTGATGGAAATTACACCGTCCGAGAAACGGGTCGGAAAGATCTCTTTTAGCATTGGATGTGATAATTATAACCGGCCTGTGTATTGCTGGTATTGTTTTATCAGTTTCAATGATGTCAAACTGCATCTGGTCAAGAACATCCAGCATATCATCTTGAAAATCCGTATCTGCCTTATCTATTTCATCTATGAGCAGTACAGTTCTTTTATCTGCACAGAAAGCCTGACCGATTTTTCCCATTTTAATATATTCATTAATATCACTTACATCCCTTTTGGAATCTCCAAACCTGGAATCATTTAAACGGGTAAGGGTATCATATTGATACAATGCCTCAACAAGCTTCATGCTCGATTTTACATTTAAAACAATTAAAGGCATGTTTAAATTTTCTGCAATGGCATGGGCAAGCATGGTTTTGCCGGTTCCAGGTTCTCCTTTTAAAAGCAGTGGCATTTCAAGTTTCATTGATATATTAACGATTGAAGCAAGTTCCTGATCCAGGACATATTGTTTTGCACCCTGAAATTCACTATTCTCTTTATACATGGATACTCCCTATATGGATTTAATTTTGCATTATATTTATTTTTAAAAACAAATAATAATCACAAAACATATTTTCACAAGTTGTTTTTTAAAAAAGCCCTGACCTAAAATACACTGCAAAACATACTACAAAAATGTAATTTAACAGGTTAATATTAGAAATTCTAAAATATTGACATGGCAGGGACTTGGTGCTAATATTTTTATTTCATATGAAAAAGCAAGTTATAAGTTTGCATTTTTTCATATTTTGGTTTCTGCCCTTCAGGGTATTGTGTGGCAGTTAACCAGATCCGCCAGTTTCTGCCCTTTAGGGTACATGGCGGTTAGTTTAATAATTGAGTAAAGTTAATAGGAGTTTGTTATGATTGGTGGATTAGGAATGCCGGAACTGATAATTATTCTTGTAATTATCCTTATTATATTTGGTGCAGGAAAACTTCCTGAGATCGGTGCCGGTCTGGGCAAAGGTATAAAGAACTTTAAGACAGCAACAAAAAACCCTGAACTTAAAAAAGAAGACAGCGAACCTGAAAAAATAGAAAAACCTTAATAAGTATCATTATAGTATTCTAAACATTGCAGCCGCCTCTATATAAACACGGCTGCAATATATTTTATATGACACCTCTCCCTGCTTAAAACCAAATTCAAAAATTATTTTAGGGCTTTGTTCCATAGATCATTATGTCACTATTTCTTTATAGTTTTTAAAAAACTACAAAATTGCATTTTATTATATATACTTTTGAACATTTTTGTAATATATTGCAGATATAACAGGGCTTAGTTGCTGATTATTTTTCTTTTACATACGCAGCGCCAGTCCATACAGGCTTTGGCACGGGCATTGCTATATACTTTTAGATTACTATTAATATTTATATAGATTTATATATAGTTTGTAATTTACACCAAAAAAGACGGGCATGAATAAAACAAAGGCTGACATATTAATCAAAAACAGGGAAACCCTGATCAAACAATTTCTCCTTGGAAAAGAACCTGAGTTTCTTGAGAGATACACATCCCTTATTGATCAATACCTTTTTACCATGTTTGAACAGAGTACTGCTGCAAAAGAGATGACCATTAACGGACAGCCCTTTGCCATTATCGCCCTTGGCGGATATGGAAGAAAAGAGCAGTGTATCCATTCTGATATTGATCTTTTAATCTTATTTGAGCACACTGTTCCTTCACAGGTTGAAACATTTATCCAGGAACTGCTTTACCCTCTCTGGGATACACGGTTTGAGGTTGGATATGCGGTCAGAAGTATCTCAGAATGCCTATCAATGGCCTTTGAACGTTTTGATATTCTCACAACCATACTGGATGCAAGATTTATCTGCGGAGCATCACTGATTTATACAACCTTTATGGAACAATTCAGAAGTGAGCTTAATGGGAAACATCTTAACAGTACTTTGAATTACCTGTTTGAGCATGGAGAAAAAAGACATTTTGATTTTGGAGACTCCACCTATCGCATTGCTCCAGACCTGAAATCAGGTTTTGGGGGGCTTCGGGACTATCATACTCTTTTATGGTATGCAAAAATAAAATCCAATATTAAATCACGAAACGATCTGGAATATTATCTTTTCCTGTCCCATTTTGAATATATCACCTTAGAAGAATCTCTAAGTCATATCTGGAAAACCAGAAATTTTTTACACCATATGATTAAAAGAAAATGTGATACCCTGCACTTTGAATATCAGACTGAGCTTGCAAGCCTTATGGGGTTTGAATCAAAGAATAATCAGCTTGCTGTGGAACGTTTCCTGGGTGACCTTCATGCCAAAATGGATTTTTTAAAACAGATCAACCAGATTACTTTTGAAGATATTTT